>JASFLD010000354.1:0-5049 GCA_050118275.1 Gemmatimonadales bacterium | reverse complement strand
ATGGCCCGGGCGAGTTCGCGCAGGCTCTGATGGTGAAGCTGGCTCCCGACGGTAATGTCTGGGTGGTCGACCCGGAGAACGACCGCATCTCCGCCTTCGACACGGCCGGCACATACCTCCACGGCCAGCGGACGTTGGGCGGCTTCATCCTGGTACCCTGGCCCGGCGGCTTCGACAATGCGGGGTCGTATTACACACCAGTCCTGATGCCCGCGGAGGGGAACGCCCAGGTACCATTCCGTGTGGCTCTCGAGAAGTACAATACGCGGTTCGAGCTGATCGACACGATCATGCCACCACTCGGACCCGACCGCGGCGTGAGGACCTTCAGCCTTCGCCGGGGCGATAGTTCCCTCAGCGCGGGCATCCCATTCGCGCCGGAATTCCATTGGCACCTTCATCCCTCCGGGACCATCTGGGCGCTGGACGGCGGTGACTATCGTCTCGTTCAAGTGAACGCGAACGGCGACACGCTCCGGACGATAACCCGTGAGTTCGAGCCGTACCCGGTCACCGAAGCGGAACTCGAAAGGGCGATAGCCGACCTCGACTGGTTCGTTCAGCAAGGAGGCAAAATCGAGCGCGGCAAGATACCGTCCAGCAAGCCACCGGCCCAGGATTTCTTCTTCGACGACCGTGGCGATATCTACGTGATGAGAGTGACGACGATGGAAGACGATGGAAGGCTATTGGACGTGTTCGATCCGATGGGCCGCTACCTCGGCGAAATGAGATTGCCGTTCAGTATTCGTCGTCCCTACCCGGTCATCCGCGGGTCCACCATGTGGGCGGTTACGACGGACACACTCGATGTGCCCTTCGTCGTGCGCGCGCGCATCATCAAGCCTTCTGCCACTGCAAGCGGGGGAGAACGGTGAGCCGAGGGCCGCGCCGTCCATCTCGCCTGCCCGAGCTAAGGTGGCGCGACGCGGGATAGCTTTTCGCTCCCGCTCCTTCTTTGCAATGCGTGATCGACCGCTGAGTGCCGCCGGAGCAGCTTCGCCGACGTGCCAAGCCGTGTGCGCCGGGAATGGCATGGCCCGTGTCGAGTGTGGCGAAAGAAGACGACTGTTTGCACATTAACCGACAGTCCCGGAGCATTATTAGCCTGAAGAAGAGCCGGTGTTCTCATGAGCGAGCCCCTCCATCAACTGCGGTCCGCCCTCGCGCAGCGCTATAGGATCGAGCGCGAACTGGGTCGCGGCGGCATGGCGACGGTGTACCTGGCCGAAGATCTCAAGCACGGTCGCCAGGTGGCCGTCAAGGTCCTGCGCCCGGAGTTGGCCGCCGCGATCGGCGCCGAGAGGTTCCTGAACGAGATTCGCATCAGCGCGTCACTCCAGCACCCCCACATCCTCACCCTCATCGACTCCGGCGAGGTCGACGGATTCCTCTATTACGTCATGCCCTATGTCAGCGGGGAATCGCTCCGCGAGAAGCTGAACAGCGACGGGCAGCTCTTGGTGGACGAGGCGCTCGCGATCGCGCGGGCCGCGGCGGCCGCGCTCGACTACGCGCATCGTCAGGGGGTCGTCCACCGCGACGTCAAGCCGGAGAACATCCTGTTGCACGAGGGCGTAGCCATGGTCGCCGACTTCGGCATCGCGATGGCGGTGAACGAAGCCGGTGGTGAGCGCCTGACCGCAACGGGAGTCTCGGTCGGAACGCCATCCTACATGAGCCCGGAGCAGGCGGCGGGAGATCGGGAGATCACACCCGCAACCGACGTCTACTCCCTGGCCAGTGTGCTCTACGAGATGCTGGCGGGCCAACCGCCGTTCAAAGGCGACACCGTTCAGGCCGTCCTGACGAGAGTGGTCACGGAACCGCCCCCGGCGATCCGTTCGTCGCGACCCTCGGTTCCCGAACATGTCGAGAGCGCGCTGACCCGGGCATTGGCCAAGGACCCGGGCGACCGATTCGACACCGCGGCCGAGTTCGCGGAGGCCCTAGCCGTCAAGTCAGCTGAGGTTAGCCCCGCCCGGCACGCCTCGCCGCGTCGGAAGCGGGTCTCGATCGCCGTTGCCACGGGCGTCGCTCTTATCGTTCTATTCTTCGGCTATCGGGCGTATCGGGATGCTTCCCAGCGTCGCTGGGCCCGAGGGACGGCGATCCCGGAGGTCGAGCGCCTTCTGCAGCAGGCGTCCTTCGTCGATGCCTTCCTGCTGGCGCGCCGGGCCGAACGCTACATCCCCGAGGACCCCACACTGCAGGATCTGTTGGAGAACGCGTCGTTCCCGGCCGATCTCACTACCGATCCACCCGGTGCCCGCGTCTACTACAAGGGGTATTCGGCTCTCGAGGACGACTGGCAGTACGTGGGGGTGACACCGCTCCGCGAGCGCTTTCCCTACTGGTATCTGCGGATGAAGGCCGAGCTGGAAGGATACCGGACGTTCGAGGGCGCCCTCTTCGCCGTGGGGCAGGTCAATGTCAAGCTCGTGCCCGACGACTCGGCGAACGAAGGGATGATCCTCGTGCCAGCGGGCAGCTACGTCGCCGGCGGCGTTTCGATCCCATTGGACGAGTTCTGGTTCGATCAGTACGAGGTGACGAACCAGGAATTCAAAACGTTCGTCACTGCCGGTGGCTACGAGGACTCGACGCTTTGGCCGGTACCCTTCAGGAAGGACGACCAGAAGCTCGGCTGGGAGGCAGCGGTAGCACAGTTCCGTGATCGCACCGGGCGCCCCGGACCGGCCACCTGGGAGCTTTCGAGTTATCCCGACGGGAGAGGCGATTATCCCGTGGGAGGCGTCAGCTGGTACGAGGCCGCAGCGTACTGCGCCTTCGCCGGCAAGAGCTTGCCGACGCTATACCATTGGTATCGGGCGGCCGGGAGCGACATCTTCGACGACATCGTGCGCCTGAGCAACTTCAGCGGCGAGGGACCGGCGCCGGTGGGAAGCTACGCCGGAGTCGGCCCGTTCGGCGCCCACGACATGGCGGGCAATGTGAAGGAGTGGACCTGGACCGAAGCCGACGGAAGACGCTACAGCCTGGGCGGCGCGTGGAACGAGCCCGCGTACAGGTTCCGCGGGGGCCCCGAAGCGCTGGATCCGTGGGGTCGAGCGGAGAACTACGGCTTCCGCTGCGCCAGATACGTCACTCCGCCATCCGCAACCGCGCTTGCACCTGTCACGCAGCCGTATTTCGATTTCAACGAGATCGAGCCCGTCGATGACGAAACGTTCGCGATCTACGCGAGCTTCTACTCGTACGACCCGGGTGATCTGGAGGCGGAGCTAGAGGCGGTTGACAGCTCGGAGCACTGGCGAAAGGAGAGGGTGAGCTACACCGCGGCGTACGGCGATGAACGAGTCCAGGCATACGTCTTCTTGCCGACGAACGCGCAACCGCCGTTTCAGACCGTAGTGTACTTTCCGAGCAGTGGTGCGAACGCGCTTCTCTCCAGTCAACAGCTTGCTGATATACGATTGATAGATTTCATCCCACGGAGCGGTCGAGCACTCGTGTATCCGGTCTACAAGGGCATGTACGAGCGGCGTATCGACAACCCGCGTCCGGGAGAAATCGCGCGACGCCAGAGGATTGTATGGCTGTCGCAGGACGTGCAGCGGACCGTAGACTACGTGATAGACCGACCCGACCTGGACGGAGATCGGCTCGCCTACGTCGGCCTCAGCCAGGGGGCATGGTTAGGGCTGATTCCGCTTGCCTTGGAACCTCGCTTCCGTACCGCCGTTCTCATCGCTGGCGGTTTACATGCGAGTCAGCTCGCTCGGCTCCCCGAAACGAGACCCTGGAACTTCGCCCCAAGAGTAACCGTCCCCACGCTGATCATAAACGGACGACGAGATTTCGGGCTTCCTTACGAGACATCACAGCTGCCGATGCTGCGCCTTCTCGGCACGCCCGAGGCCGACAAGCGACTCGTCGCGCTCGACAGCGGTCACGTCCCGCCCTGGAACGAGGTGATCCGGGAGACGCTCGATTGGCTCGACCGTTACCTCGGCCCGGTCGATTGATCAAAGTGGCGGCCACGGGGGCCGTAGCTCAGCTGGGAGAGCGCCTGGTTTGCAACCAGGAGGTCGTCGGTTCGGTCGCGATCGGCTCCACGGCGAGACGATGATCCGGTTTTCGAAGGTCAGGTCGCGCAAGGTGAACGGATCGAAGAGCCGGGGCATTTCCATCATTTCCTCAGTTCTTATTCCCTCAGTGTGGATGCCGGATCCGCGTGCGTCGCCCGGACCGCGGGCAGGTAGGCCGACGCGGTCGCGACCGCGTCGAGGAGCAGTGCCACCCCGCCCAGAGTGAGGGGGTCTGGTGATAGGGGACATAGACCCCGGGGCCTTCGGCGGTCAGAGAGCGGTACCGCGCGTCACCGGCGACGCCCACCACGGTGAGTCAGGGCGCGGGTGAGTCCGGCGGCCCCCACTTGATCCGGCGACCCACCGGGTCCTGGCCCGGCCAGAAACGCCCGGCGACACTCCGGCTCACGATCACGACACATGTCGTACCAGAGATTCTCCATGTCCGCCCCGTCGAAAGGGTCGCTCCCGGGCTCGGAGTCACGTCTGGGCAATTGTGATCGACACGGATCATAGGACGATGGACCGGGGTCCGATACTCAGATGTTCGGTCCTGGGTATTTGGTACTCGGTATTCGGTGTACGGTTCGCAGTATCCAGTGATCGCTGCTGTTCGCGGCGCCCAGAGCATAGGGTTCAGGAGACCCGGCACCGCACCTAAAGGTGTTGCAATGTCGTTGCTTACGCCGATGCGCCTGACAGGATTCGAACCTGTGACCTTCGGCTCCGGAGGCCGACGCTCTATCCAACTGAGCTACAGGCGCGCATTCGCTGATGTCCGCCACATTAAGTTATCGGGCTTGCCTGTGGCGGGGAACCCCTTGGACGACGCGGTGTGCCTCCGATGCGCCGTCATCCTCTGACGTCGTCAACACCTGTTTTCTTGGCTCTCCTCACCGGGTATCTTCTCCCTGCACCGGCAGAGAGACCATCCAGCTGTCACCGCATTAGCCGAAGGCGAGGAGAAGCGCATGAGATCTGTGATACAGGCTCGAGA
>JASFLD010000353.1:0-5049 GCA_050118275.1 Gemmatimonadales bacterium | reverse complement strand
CCAGGTTGAAGGTACGACCGCTGCCCGGCACCGCCATGCTCAGTTCCCCAGCTTCTTGGCTTGATCGACGGCCTCGTTGATGTCGCCGACCATGTAGAACGCCTGCTCGGGAAGCTCATCGAACTCGCCGTTCACGACACGCTCGAACGACTCGATCGTGTCCTCCAGCTTCACGTAGCGGCCCTCCGTGCCGGTGAACTGCTCCGCGACGTGGAAGGGCTGCGAGAGGAATTTCTCGATCCGGCGCGCCCGGTTGACGCTGATCTTGTCCTCCTCAGACAGCTCGTCCATCCCGAGGATCGCGATGATGTCCTGCAGGTCCTTGTAACGCTGCAGGATCTCCTGAACGCGCGTCGCGACGGCATAGTGTCGCTCGCCCACGAACTGGGGATCGAGGATCCGGCTCGTGGAGTCGAGCGGATCGACGGCCGGGTAGATGCCCAGCTCGACGATGCGGCGCGAGAGGACCGTCGTCGAATCCAGGTGCGAGAATGTCGCCGCCGGGCCTGGATCGGTGAGATCGTCGGCGGGGACGTAGATCGCCTGCACCGAGGTGATCGATCCCTCTCGGGTCGAGGTGATCCGCTCCTGTAGCTCGCCGACGTCGGTGCCCAGCGTCGGCTGATAGCCCACCGCCGATGGCATCCGGCCCAGCAGCGCCGACACCTCGTTGCCCGCCTGGATGAACCTGTAGATGTTGTCGATGAAGACCAGCACGTCCTGTTTCTCGACGTCGCGGAAGTACTCCGCGACGGTGAGTCCGGTCAAGCCGACGCGGAACCGCGCTCCCGGCGGCTCGTTCATCTGGCCGTAGATCAGCGCCGCGCTGCTCTTCTCAGGGTCGCCCGGAGTGATCACGCCTGCCTCGCTCATCTCCAGCCAGAGGTCGTTCCCCTCGCGCGTCCGTTCGCCCACGCCGCAGAAAACCGAGCGGCCACCGTGCTCGGTGGCGATGTTGTGGATCAGCTCCATGATCACGACGGTCTTGCCGACACCGGCGCCGCCGAACAGTCCCGTCTTACCACCCTTCACATAGGGCGCGATCATATCGACGACCTTGATCCCCGTCTCGAAGATCTCGGTGGTCGGGGTGAGGTTCTCGAGTTTCACCGGCGGGCGGTGGATCGGCCACCGTTCCTCCACCTCGAGCGGCCCCTGCTCGTCGACCGGCTCGCCCAGCACGTTGAGGATCCGGCCCAGCGGCGCCGTACCCACGGGAGTCGTGATCGGACCGCCCGTGTTGATCGCGGCCATTCCACGTACGATGCCGTCCGTCGAGTCCATCGCCACGGTGCGCACCTGGCTCCGTCCGATGTGCTGCTGGACCTCGACGATCACGTCGATGGGCGTCTCGTGCTCCGCGCCGCTCTTGATCCGTAGCGCCGTATAGATCTCCGGCAGGCTCTCCCGATCGAACTCCACGTCGACGACGGGCCCGATGACCTGCACCACTTTCCCGATGTTGTCTGCCATGATCGTGTCTGCTTTTCCTTGTTGCGGCCCGGCGTGCCCGCGGCGCTGCGCCGAACCGTCCTAGCCTCTCAATGCCTCGGCGCCACCCGTGATCTCGGTCAACTCCTGTGTGATCTGCGTCTGGCGCGCCTTGTTGTATCGCAGGGTCAGCGTCCGTACCAACTCGTCCGCGTTGTCGGTCGCGTTCTTCATCGCCGTCATCCGCGCACCCTGCTCCGACGCTGCGCTCTCGACCAGTGCCCGATACGCGGCGTTGCGAACGTACAGCGGCAGCACGACGGTCAGGATCCGCCCGCTGGACGGACTGAACAGATAGTTCGAGGCGTGCCCGCTCCCCTCGCCCGTCGCCGTTACCGGCAGAATCCGCGCGCACACCGGAGGCGTCGATAGCGGGCTCTTGAACTGCGAGTAGATGATCTCGACGGCGTCCAGTTCGCCGGTTTCGAAGCGGGGGATGAACGGATCGATGATCGATCGCGCGTCGTCCAGCGATGGACGGTCCGATATGTCCGTCCGCTGGCTGGTCAGCGGTTCTTTCCGGAACCTGAAGTAGGAAATCGCCTTCTTTCCGATGACATGAAACTCTACCGCGACGCCCGCTTCCCGCAGTTCCTGCAAGCGCTGGCGCGCCTTGCGTATCAGATTGACGTTGTAGCCGCCGGCGAGTCCGCGATTGCTGGTCAGCAGGATCAATGCCGACCTCTGCACTTCCGCCGGCTGACGCAGGATCGGATACTTTTCGGCCAGTTCGGCGGTGAAAAGGCCGCCGATGACCTCCGACAGCTTCTCGGCGTACGGTCGCGCCGAGCGCACCCTGTCCTGCGCGCGTCGCAACTTGGACGCCGCTACCATCTCCATGGTATGCGTTATCTGGCGAGTGTTCTGGATCGACTTGATCCGCCGTCGGATATCGCGTGCTTTCTGCATCGATCTAGTCGCCCGCCGCCGCCGGCTCCGCTGCGGCCGTCTCGGCCTTGGCGCGGCCGGCCGCGAAGCGCTGCTTGTATTCTTCTATCGCCGCCCGCAGCTTCTGGTTCGTCTCCTCGGAGATCTGACCTTCGCTGCGAATCGCCGCGCCGACCTCGGGGTGACTGGCGCGCATGAAATCGTGGAAGCCCGCCTCCCACCGGCGAACGTCGGAGACCTCAACGTCATCCAGGTAGCCATTGGCCCCGACGAAGATGATCATGACCTGATTCTCGACCGGGAGCGGCTGATACTGGCCCTGCTTGAGGATCTCGACCATCCGCTGGCCGCGGCCCAGCTGTCGCTGGGTCGAGGCATCGAGCTCCGCGGCGAACTGAGCGAACGCCTCCAGCTCACGGAACTGCGCCAGGTCGAGACGCAATCGACCGGCCACCTGTCGCATGGCCTTGAGCTGCGCCGAGCCGCCGACCCGCGACACGGAGATTCCCACGTTCATCGCCGGCCGGATCCCGGCGTAGAAGAGGTCGCCCTCGAGGTAGATTTGACCGTCGGTGATCGAAATGACGTTCGTCGGGATGTAGGCGGTAACGTCGCCCGCCAGCGTCTCGATGATGGGCAACGCCGTCAGCGAGCCGCCCGGCTGTTCGATCTCGGGATGGCCTTTGATCATTTCGGCGTCTTCGGTGATCTTGGCGGCCCGCTCCAAAAGGCGCGAGTGGTTGTAGAAGATGTCGCCGGGATACGCTTCACGGCCCGGCGGCCGCCGGAGGACCAACGAGAGCTGACGGTAGGCTTGCGCCTGCTTCGACAGGTCGTCGTAGATGCAAAGCGTGTGTTTGCCCTCCTTGTACATGAAGTACTCCGCCATCGTACAGCCGCAGTAGGGGGCCACGTACTGAAGCGTCGCGGGGTCGCTGGCGTTGGCCGCCACGACGATCGTGTGCTCCATGGCGCCTTCCTGCTCCAGGCGATCGACCAGCGTCGCGATGGTCGACGCCTTCTGACCCACGCCGACGTAGACGCAGATGACGTCTCCGCCCTTTTGGTTGATGATCGTGTCGAGGGCGATGGCGGTCTTCCCGGTGCGACGGTCGCCGATGATCAGCTCACGCTGTCCGCGGCCGATGGGCGTCATCGAGTCGATCGCCTTGAGGCCGGTCTGCAGCGGCTCTTTCACCGGCCGCCGGTAGACGATGCCCGGCGCCTTCCGCTCGACCCGCATACGCCGGGTGGCATCGATGGGCCCTTTTCCGTCGAGCGGTTCGCCCAGCGGGTCGACGACCCGGCCGATCAGTTCCGGCCCGACCGGAACCGAGAGGACCTGACCGGTGCGACGCACCACGTCGCCCTCCTTGAGCTTCAGGTAGTCGCCCAACACGATGGCGCCGATGTTGTCCTCTTCCAGGTTTGCCGCCAGCGCCGTGACCGTCTCGCCGGTCTCGCGCGACTCGATCTCGAGCATCTCGTTCGACATAGCCGAGCTCAGGCCCCAGATGCGCGCGACGCCGTCGCTGATCTGCAGGACCTCGCCGATCTCCTCGGCGTGCAGCTCTTCATCGTAGCGCTCGATTTGCGTAACCAGCGCTTTCTTGATCTCGCTGGCCGAAAGTTGCGTTCTTGTGCTAGCCATAGACTTGGTATCTCAGGTTCAGCTCGCCGATGCCCTGACCAGACCTTTCCTAGTCGAGCTCGGCTCGCAGCAGACTGCGTCGTAACATCTGCAAGCGATGACGGACCGAACCGTCCATGATGCGGTCGCCAACGCGGACGACCACGCCTCCGATCAGGCGTGGGTTGATCCGATAGCGCGGGATGACCTCGCGCTCCAGCAACGAGCCGAGACGCTCGCGCAGATCGGCCCGCAGCGTCTCGTCCGGCTCGCCGGCCGTGGTGATCTCGACCAACAGGCGGCCGAAATGCTCGTCGACCAGCGCCGTGAACTCGTCCGCGATCTGGCGCAACACGCGGGCCCGCCGTTTGTCGATCAATACGTACAAGAAGTGGAGGACGCGCTCGGGGATGCGATCCCCGAAGACATCCCCGATCACCTTCTTCTTCACGCTCGGCTCGAGCAGCGGCGTCTCGAGGAAGAGTTGGAAGTCATTCTCCGACTCGATGACGCCGGCGAACTCGTTCAGCGCCTCGCAGTAGCTCTCCGCTTCACCGTCGGCCAGGGCGAGCTCGAACAGCGCCTCGGCGTAGTTGCGGGCGACGGTGATCTCCTGCATCAGTCGCCCCCGTCGGCTTTGCGGTCGGCCGCCAGGCCGGCGAGGTACTCCTCCACCAGCCGACGATTCTCGGCCGAATCGACTTCGCGGTTGAGCACGCGGCCGGCGGCGCTGATCGACAGATCGACCGCCTCGCGACGCAAGGCTTCCAGCGCGTGATCACGCTCGCGCTCGATGTCCTCGCGGGCGCGATCGACGATCTGCTCCCGCTGCTTGCGCGCCTCATCCAGCAACTCCGTCCGCAGCCGCTCGCCGGCCTTGCGACCCTCGGCCAGGATCTTCTGCGCCTCGTCGCGCGAGCCGTCGAGCAAGTCCCGGTGCTCTTGCAGCAGCCGGGCGGCTTCGTCCCGCTCGCGCGCCGCGCTGTCGAGCGCCTCCTGAATCCGCTCTTCCCGCGCATTCAGCGCGCCGAGGATGGGGC
>JASFLD010000352.1:0-5052 GCA_050118275.1 Gemmatimonadales bacterium | reverse complement strand
TCGTCGGGGTCTTGCTGGACCTGCTTCTGGTACCACGCCAGCGTGCCCTCGCCGCGGGTGTATCCCTCGATGACCTCGAGGAAGTCTTCGGGAGGGAGGTAGCCGAGGTGCCGGTCGATCACGGTGCCGTCGGGAGCGATGACGAGCGTGGTCGGGTAGGCGATGATGCGGTATTTGCCAGCGAGTTCCTCGCCGACGCCCTTCTCGGCGTCGTATTTCACGGGGATGTTGGCGTTCATGAACGCGGCCACGTCGGTGTCCATGTACGTGTCCTTGTCCATGCGCTTGCACGGGCCGCACCAGGTGGTAAAGAAGTCGATGACGATGTGCTTGTTGTCCTGCTTCGCCGTCGCGAGCACCTGCTCCCACGACATGTCGGTCCAGTGGACCGCGCTCTCGCCCTCGCCGGCCTGGGCGAGGGGTGCGATGAGCAGGGTGGCGATGGCCGCGAGCAGGATGGCGGTTCGTTTCATGGTCGTCGTCCTCGAGTGAGTGGTTTGATTCCGTCGGGCCGTGCGACTATAGTAACACTCCGGACCCCGATGTCCAAACTTCACTGTATCTTGACCGGAGGCGTCCCCATGCGTTATACTTATCCTCCTTCAACACCGTGGACCGCAGGAGGTTCTCCTACACACGACTGCTACGGAATTGACCACCCCTATCCCCTGAATGGCCCGGATTGGGCCAAGGCCTGGAAAACAAGAGCTTAGCCTTGAAGCGAAGGTACGCCCGCCCCAAGAAGCGGCTGGGGCAGAATTTTCTCTACGACCCAGCCATCGCCGAGCGGATCGTGTCGGCGGCCGACCTCGCTGCGGGAGACGTGGTGGTCGAGCTGGGGCCGGGACGGGGCATTCTCACCCGGGCGCTGGCGGCCCGGGACGTTCGCCTGATCGCGCTGGAGCTGGATTCGGCCCTCCAGGAGACGCTCGCGGAGGAGTTCGGGGCGGCGGTGGAGGTGATCAACGCCGACTTTACCGGCGTGTCGATCCATAACTTGTTACAAGATAGGGGCTTGCGTAGATGTACGCTGATGGGGAATATTCCCTACCACCTCACGCGCGAGGTGCTGTTCGGGTTCCTCGTCGACGAATTCGAGTCCCTGGAGGGGGCGGTGATCATGGTGCAGCGGGAGGTGGGCGAGCGCATCGTCTCGCCGCCGGGGAGTCGCGTGTATGGGATCACCAGTGTCGTTTTGCAGAGCCTCTACGCGGTGGATGTGGTGGCGCGGGTCGCTCCCGGTTCGTTTCAGCCCCCGCCGAAGGTGGCATCGAGCGTGCTTCGCTTTCAGCCGTTGGCCGACCCGCTGCCGGGTGCCGAACGGGCCGAATTCGTGGCGCTGGTCAAGAACGTCTTTCAGCAGCGGCGCAAAACACTGCAGAATACACTGCGGGCGTTCTACTCGCTGTCCAATCAACGGCTCGCGGCGGTGGCGGCGGACGCCGGAATCGATCTGGGGGCCCGGCCCGAGGCGCTGGGCAAAGAGGAGTTCCACCGGCTCGCGAGGAGTCTGGCGAAGGAGTCGAAGCAGTAGGTGTTGCTACGTTTCGGGGGCATTGGCATGGCGGCCGTCGCCGCGTTGTTGAGCGCGGTGATGGGCACATCGCCGGCGCGGTCGCAGGATCTCTCGCAGGTCCCCGACTCGCTGCTGAACTTCGGCTACCGGTTCACTCCGACGTTCGAGTCGAAGTCGGCTTCCGATGTGAACAGCATTTCGCTCAGCGGCAAGTTCAGCAACACCATCATCGGCTCGAACGGCCTGTCGGTGAACTCGGTGTTGTCGGCCGGCGAGAAGAGATTCCGCACGCAGGATCGCAATGAAAGAGACAGACAGCTTACCAATAGCATCACCAAACTGGTGTTTCCGGGGTTGACCGTGGGTATGTTGCACAGCGATACGCGCAATCGCAGCCGGGCCTTCCTGGCCACGGGCGGTATTCAGAACTTCGTTCTGGACACCCAGTCTGTGAGTGCCGACGCCAGGTACGTGTCGACGGCCGCGCTGCCGTACGGATTCGACGCCAGGACCAAGCTGGAGATTCACGATAGCCAGTTCACGTTCAAGGCCGACAAGGGCCAGGGGGGCGAGGCCAACGGCGGGGTGCGCTACCGGGTGCTGGACGGGCGGGTGCGCGTGCAGGTACGCGGCGCCTACAAGGAAATGAGCGAGGAGTCGTCGTCGAGACTGGAGACGTTCGGCGGGCTCGGCACGACGTCCGACTCGACGCAGACGCTCGTCGACGTGCGCGTGGCCGACAGCCTGGATGTGGGTGTGGAGTGGACCAACTACGACTACGAGCGCGAGTTCGCCGACCTGTCGCGTACTGCCTCCGGGGCGCAGACGGCGGGTGCCGAGAACCTCTTTCTGGAGACGGAAAAGCGGGAGTACCGCCGCTACGGCATCTCCATGACCTCCACGCCCATGCCGAGGTTGACGCTCAAGGCCAGCGCCTACCACACCGAACGCCTGACCGACTTCGTGAACACCCCCACCCGATTCAGCAACAACGTGTCCGACGACCTTTCCGGCGACCTCACCTACCGCATGAAATCCGGGCTGGACGTCAGCTTGACCCTGAAGAACAGCGACGGGCTTCGCGACCTGGGGCCGCAGTCGGTGAACAGCACCTCCAACCGCAACAAACGCGCCAGCCTGAGCCTGAAGAAGTCGTTCTCGAAGACGTTCGACGCCAGCGTCACCCTGTCGCAGTCACTGGCGCAGTCGTTCTACGTAAAGAGGCAACAGAACCCGCGCGACCGCGATCAGCTCGACTCGTCGATCAAGGGCACGATCACGTCGCATCCGTTCGACAAGGTGACGGCGGGGGTGCGCTTTTCGATCGCGAGTTCGGAGGTGGTGAGCATAGACAGCCAGTTCTCCGGGGACAACCGCACGCGCCGGCGCTATGATTTCGACCCCGAATTCACCTACACGTTCAACGAACGCGTGTCGGTGAGGCAGGCCTACGGGCTCTCCATCGAGTTCACCGACTACCACTATATCCAGGAAGGGCAGGACGATTTTATCGACCGTAGCATCACCTTCCGAAACGAAATCCGGCACAAGACCACCAAGCGCGTGTCCACGGAGTTCGTGTATTCGCTCACCCTTCACGACCGGGGGAGCTTTCTGCCCGAGGATCCGGAAACCGAAGACCCCAACGCACCCCGCTATCTCGATGTGGAGCGCGAGGACCGCACCGACCGCACCGAGATCCGTTTTCGCTACCGGCTCAGCGAACACCTCACCCTGGTGGGGGAGCACGACTACAGCCGCCGGCGCGACACCACCGTCGGCGCGGGTCAGGACCGCATATCCACCAGCGGCGGCGTCGAGGGCGGCGTCGAGGGCAACTACAAGTGGGGAAATCGCGCCAGCCTGGTCCTCGTGTTCAAACGTGCCGAACGCTTCAGCCCCTTTTCTACCGATGCGCAGAAGCGCTACTGGGACGCCAACATGGCCTTTACGTATAATTTCATGTGATGATGGAACGACTGTGGCATATGCGCCGTCTGGCCTTGTTTACCCTGGCGATTGCCGCGTTTGCGGCGCTGGGGTCGGGATGCCTCTTCGATACCCGTCCCGCCAACGCTCCGGTAGTAGACGGGGGTGGGGTGGTCTTCGACGATCCCGAGGATGTGTTTCAGGGGATGCGTTCCGGGCTCGAGAGCAACCGCTTTTCTGAATACGAACGCGCCCTCGGCGACGACTTCATCTTCTCGCCCTTGCTCAGCGACTCGCTCGACCAGACCTTCACCCCGACTACCTTCAGCGGGTGGACGCGGCAGGTGGAGCGCGACGTGATGCTCCTCGTCGTCTCCGAGGCGGATTCGATCCAGGTGGAGTTCACGCCCAAGCGCTTAATCGACACCAACTCCTACGTCCAGTACAGGACCGAATACCGGTTGCGGGTGGTGCCGCGGAACGGGGACGCCGCGGTCTACGCCGGGGTCGCCCTCCTCGACGTGCGGCGCATCCGGGGGCAGTGGCAGGTCACCTACTGGGACGAGATCGGGCGCGTGGACCCCTATCAGACCTGGGGGTTCCTGCGCGGCATTACCAGGGGACTCCTCTAGGAACGACGAGGAATGACAGGTGCTTACGAGATACAACGGAGGCAAGCGGAGACGAATAAACTGATAACTATTTATCGCCCTTGACGTTACGGTGAATCCGTTGTATCATATGGGTGTTCTTGCGATCCACAATCGCGGAAAGGACCGAAGTACCATGTTCAAGAGAATCGCATCCCTTGCGCTTGCAGCCCTCATCGTCGGGACCACGACGTCCTGCATTCTGGACCCCGACAAGAAGCCGCCGGTGGTGGACAAGCCGACGCTCGACTACAAGCCTCTGACGGAAGAGTGGCACGTGCTGCATAACATGGAGCTTGCGTACGACAACCGGGACATCAACCGCTACGCCGAGCTCTTCGACGGTGATAACTTCGTGTTCTTTTTCAATCCCGATGATGTGGGCGTTGACGGGATCCCCTCACAGTGGAACTACGACGCGGAGATCGGGTCGGCACGAAACATGTTCAATCGCATTCCCGGAACCCAAAACCTTTCCATCACCGGGATCGACCTGATACTCGCCGACAACAAGATCGAAGAGACATTCTGGGAAGACACAACCCTGCCAGATGAATTCCCCGGGGAAACCCTCCGTCAGGCGACAGTCACGTACAACTTCAGCATCGATACCAACAGCGAGAAGACTTACATCGCGCCGCAGACCGTTGTCCCGCGCGCGCAGTTCATCCTGCGTGAGATCGACGGCAAGTTCAAAATCGTGCGCTGGTTCGACCTGCTGGTGCAGTAGTTACGACACACGGGCGCCGGTCTGATCGACCGGCGCTTTTTCTTTTCCCCACGCCCCCAGCGCATCGCGGAAGGGAGCCGCCATGCCCCGCATTACCATAGCCGCCCTGGCCATCCTGTTCGTCGTCCTCAGCGGCTGCAGCGACGATGAAGCGCTGAACCTGGCGCCGGATATCGGCGACAGCGACGGCTACAAGAACCTCTCCGAGGAGTGGCACGTCCTCTTCA
>JASFLD010000351.1:0-5070 GCA_050118275.1 Gemmatimonadales bacterium | reverse complement strand
CAGCCTGCAGCTTTCGGTCCGCACGCAGGGCGGTCACTCGTCGATGCCGCCGGAGAAGACCGCGATCGGCATGCTCGCCGCTGCCATCGACAAGCTGGAGAGTCACCAACTGCCGGTCGCGATTCGGGGGGCGACCGCCGCCATGTTCGACTATCTGGGTCCGGAGATGTCGTTCACACGCCGTGTGGCCCTCGCCAATCGCTGGCTGTTCGATCCGTTGATCGAGCGCGAGTTCGGCGCGTCGCCGGAAGGCAACGCCATGCTGCGGACTACCACGGCGCCGACGATCTTCCACGCTGGCGTGAAGGAGAACGTGCTTCCGTCGTCGGCGGCTGCGGTCGTCAACTTCCGCATCCTTCCCGGCGACGACGTGGCCTCGGTCGTCGAGCACGTGCGCCGCACGATCGACGAGCCGCGCATCGAGATCGAGCCGCTCACCTTTCGCAGCGAGCCGTCGCCCATGTCGGATTTGAGCTCTGCGAGCTTCGAGACGCTGCAACGTACCGTGCAGCAGATCTTTCCGGAGGCGATCTTCGCACCCTACCTGGTCGTCGGCGGTACCGACAGCCGCTACTACACCGACGTGACGGCGAATGTCTACCGCTTCAACCCGATGTACTTGAACCGGGAAGACTTCAAGAGCGTGCACGGGACCGATGAGCGGGTATCGCTGGACGCTTGCGCCGACATGGTGCGCTTCTACGTGCAGTTGATCCACGAGACAGCCGGCTAGTCTATTGAGTGACGCATCAGAATCGAGGAGCGGTGATGACGAGGCTCGCAGCCTTCACAGTAGCACTGTTTTTCGCCATGGCAGCAGACGCTAGCTCGCAAGAGTCACGGCCCAGCACGGTGGCGGGTCGCTCCACCGTGTACGCGCCCCACGGGGTCATCGCCACCAGCCAGCCGCTGGCCAGCGCGGCTGGTCTGGCCGTGTTGCAGCAGGGAGGTAACGCGATCGACGCCGCCGTCACCGCGGCCGCCGTGCTCAACCTGGTCGAGCCCCACATGACCGGAATCGGCGGCGACATGTTCGCCATCCTCTGGTCGGCCGACGAGGCGCGCCTGGTAGGGTTGAATGCCAGCGGCCGGTCCGGCTCGTTGATGACGCGCGAAGAACTGCTGAGCCGGGGCCACGAGAGCGTGCCGATCAACGGCGCCGAACCGATCACGGTGCCGGGAGCGCTGTCGGGTTGGGCGGCGTTGCTGGAGCGCTATGGGACGCTCAGCCTGGCCGAAGCGCTGCAACCGGCCATCGAGCTCGCCGAGAGCGGATTCCCGGTCACGCCGATCATCGCGCGGCAGTGGGCGGCCGAAGTGGAGAAGCTGAAACGGGACGAAGGGGCGCGAGCGACGTACCTGATGGACGGCGAGCGTGCTCCGGCGGCCGGCGAGTGGTTTCGGAACCCCGATTACGCCGCCACGCTGAGGTCGATCGCCGGGCAGGGGCCCGGCGTCCTCTACGGCGGTGAGCTGGGGGAAAGGATCGTCGCGCGCGTGCGCGAGCTGGGTGGTTTCCTCACGCTCGAGGATCTGGCCGACCACAAACCGACCTGGGTCGAGCCGATCTCCGTCGACTTCATGGGCTACCGGGTGTGGGAGCTGCCGCCCAACGGGCAGGGAATCGCCGCGCTCGAGATGTTGCGCATCCTCGAGCCGTTCGACCTGGGCGCGATGGGCCACAACTCGACCGCGTACCTCCATCATCTGATCGAGGCGAAGAAGCTGGCCTTCGCCGACCTCGCCGGTTGGGTGGGCGATCCCGACTACATGCAGATCGCGCCCGAGGCGCTGCTCGATGATGAGTTCATCGCGGCGCGCCGCTCGTTGATCGATCCGGCCCGAGCGGCGGATCGCGTCGAGCCGGGCGCGGCAGCCAGCGCTAGCGAGACGATCTACCTGAGCGCCGCGGACCAGTACGGCAACATGATCTCGTTCATCAACAGCATCTACTGGGAGTTCGGTTCGGGTGTGGTCGTTCCGGGTACGGGCTTCGCGCTGCAGAACCGTGGCGCCGGCTTCACGCTCGAGCCGGGCCTGGCCAACACCGTGGCGCCCCGCAAGCGTCCCTTCCACACCATCATCCCGGCGTTCGTGACGAGACCTGGCGCCGACGGAAGCCAGGAACCGTGGCTGAGCTTCGGGGTGATGGGCGGCTCGATCCAGCCGCAGGGACATGTGCAGGTGCTGCTCAACCTGCTGGTCTTCGGCATGGACCTGCAGGCGGCGATCGATGCTCCGCGCTTCCGACACCTCGAGGGACGGCAGGTGGCTTTGGAGGCTCCCATCGGTGACGCCGTGCGCCGCAGGCTGACGGCGATGGGGCACGAGATCGTGCCCGACGGGTCCGTTCCGTTCGGCGGCAGCCAGGCGGTGATGCGCCTGCAGCGCGGCTGGGCGGCCGGCTCGGACCCGCGCAAGGACGGGATGGCGGTCGGACACTGAGACGAGAGGAGCAGCATGCCCATCAAAGCGGCGGTGATGACGGGTCCCGGGAAGCCGATCGAGCTGTGGGAGCTGGCCGATCCGGTCGTCGAGCCCGGCGGTGTCCTGCTGGAGACGGTGGCCAGCGAGGTGTGTGGAACCGACGTCCACTTGCATCACGGCCGATTGGCCGGCGTGCCGTATCCCATCGTTCCCGGCCACATCAGCGTCGGCCGCGTGCTCGAGGCCAACAGTGTCGGGACGGACAGCATGGGCGCGGCGCTGGCGCCGGGTGACGTCGTGACGTTCTACGACGTTCACGAGACGTGCCACACTTGTTACTACTGCACGGTCGCCGGGCAGCCGAATCGCTGTCCCAGCCGCCGCGTCTACGGGATCACCTACTCCGCCGAGGAGGGACCGCTGGGCGGCTGGGCCGAGCGGATCTACCTGAAGCCGGGCGTGCAGATCTTGAGGCTTCCTGAGGCGTTGACAGCCGACGACGTGATCGGCGGCGGTTGTGGACTGTTCACCGGGTTCGCCGCCGTCGAGCGCAGCGACCTCGCCATGGGCGATGTCGTGTTGGTGCAGGGGACCGGCCCGGTGGGGCTCTCCGCTATCGCTTTCGCCGTGCTGCGCGGCGCCGCGGCTGTCATCGCCATCGGCGACCCGGCAGCCCGCCTCGACCTGGCACGCTTGCTGGGCGCCGACGTCGCTCTTTCGGTGGGCGGCACGAGCAACGAGGAACGGGATGCCGCCGTACGCGAATTGACCAGCGGACGCGGAGTGGACGTCGCGATAGAGTGCGCCGGTAATCCGGCGACGATTCCCGAGGGCTTCCGGCTGCTCCGGGATGGTGGCACCTACGTGATCGCCGGTCACTACACCGACGTTGGAAGCGCGACGATCAATCCGCACCTCGATATCAATCGCAAACACGCCGATGTGCGCGGACGCTGGGGACTCGACTTCGGCCATTTCTACCGAGCGCTGGGCCTGTTGGCCAAGTACCACGAGAGGCTGCCGTTCGCCCGGGTGATTGGCGGGCGCTATCCGTTGGAGAGGGCGGGCGCAGCGCTCTCCGACGTGGAGACGCTGACGGTCACCAAGGCGATCATCTCTCCAGGGCCCCGGTGACCCACCTTCAGATCGTTGCGGCGACGGTGGCGGTCGCCCTGGGAGCCGCCGTGCAGGGCTCGGTGGGTTTCGGCCTCTCGCTGGTGGCCGTCCCGTTGCTCGCCCTCATCGAGCCCCGCCTGCTGCCCGGCCCGCTGCTTTGTGTCGCCATCGTCCTGACGCTGCTGCTCGCGAACCGCGAGCGGCGCTCCATCGACTTTCACGGCGTGACTTGGGGGATCGCCGGGCGCGTACCGGGAGCCGTCCTCGGCGCCACGGCGCTAAAGGTCGTGCCGCAAGAGCGGATCTCGCTGATGATCGGCATCCTCGTGATACTCGCCGTGGGCATCAGCCTGCTCCCGGTCCGCATTCGTCCCACCGCGCCGCGCTTGCTGGGGGCCGGTATCTTGTCGGGT
Organism: Gemmatimonadales bacterium; assembly: GCA_050118275.1. Taxonomy (GTDB): domain Bacteria; phylum Gemmatimonadota; class Gemmatimonadetes; order Palauibacterales; family KS3-K002; genus JASFMO01. The sequence continues at coordinate 1,114 of JASFLD010000351.1, read as the reverse complement.
TTCATGGGAACCACAGCGGCCGTAGGCGGGCCACCCATAGCGCTGCTTCTTCAGCACAGCCCCGGCCCGCAACTGCGCGGGACGTTGTCGGGATTCTTCGTCCTCGGCGCCAGCGTGTCGCTCTTGGCGCTGATCGTCATCGGGCGCTTCGGCCTGCCGGAGCTCTGGCTTGCTTTCCTGCTACTCCCAGGTATCATCATCGGCTTCTGGGCCTCGGCCCGCACGGTTCGGATCATGGACCGGGGTCACACGCGGACGTCGGTGCTCATTCTTTCCGGCGCGGCGGCGGTCGCGGTCATCCTGCGGCAGGTCTTGTGACGTCAACAGTTGGACCGCCGGCGAACGGTAGGCCATTTGGGACGATGTCACGCCGCTGTCACGGTCTCATAACATAGACAGAGCCTTGACAGGGCCAGAATCCTTTTGTACTCTTGCGGATTGTAATCCTGCAACGAGAACAGCTCTGAGCAATCGTCTGCTCGAGAACAAGGGGGAAAACGAATGAGAAAGCTACTGAACGCAGTAACGCTCATCGCCTTGGCGCTGGTGTTTGCCAGCCCCGCGTTGGCCCAGCGCCCGGAGAAGCCTTTCATGGTCGAGGGCCATGCCGGCTACTACCTGCCGACGGGTGACATCGCCGACGCCGTGGACGGCGCTTTTGGCTTTGGTGGCGGGTTCGGCTATTCCTTCACCGACAAGATCGCGATCATGGCCGAGGTCGACTTCGGCTCGCATTCGGGTGCCGAGTTCGAAGGTGAAACCGGACCTGACGTTGACGTCCTCCACTTCATGGGCAAGGTCGGATACGTGGTATTCACCTCGGCCGACGGGAAGTTGAAGATTCTGGTCAACGCCGGCGCCGGTGCGCTGAACTTCAGTGCCGACGTCGAGGGCGCTGACTCGTACACCTATTTCGCGATCAACGCGGGCGCGAAGCTCTACTACATGTTCTCCGAGAACGTCGGCATCGTGGTGAGCCCACAAGGCGACATCGCCTTCACGAAGGAAGAGGAAATCGGCACGAGCAACGCTTGGGTCTGGCCCTTCTCGGCCGGTCTCGCGTTCAACTTCTAGCCCTGCCGAAGAGGGCGTAAAAGGCCTTACGCATGAAGGC
>JASFLD010000350.1:0-5077 GCA_050118275.1 Gemmatimonadales bacterium | reverse complement strand
AGCAGCGCGCCGCGATTGTTCGGGTAGCGGGTCAGGATCTTGTCGAAACGGTCCTTGTACTCCCCGTCGAAAAGTGGCGCGTCGGAGTCGCCCACCGCCTTCTGCGATGGCTGAGCGCTCACGATCGCCGGGTGCATCCCGTCGCTCATCGGTCGATCTCCCCGAGCACGATATCGATGCTCGCGTTCACCGCAATCACATCCGCGATCATCTCGCCTTCAACCAGGGCCGGCAAGTTGGACATGTTCATGAAAGACGGTGTCCGATACCGACAGCGAACCGGTTTCGGCCCACCATCCGCGACCAGGAACAGACCGAGCTCGCCCTTCGAGCTCTCGATCGGAAACCAGACTTCGCCGGCCGGCACTTTCAGTCCTTCCATCACCAGCTTGAAGTGAGCGATCATGCCGTCGATCGAGTTCATCACGGCGGACTTGGGAGGCAGAATCACCCTCGGGTCGTCGATGTTGATCGGCCCGCCCGGCACCCTGTCAAGAGCCTGCTCCAAGATGCGCACCGACTGCCACATCTCCTCCATCCGCACCAGGTAGCGATCGTACGTGTCACCGTATTCGCCGATCGGGACATCGAAATCGTAGCTCTCGTAGTCGAGATATGGATTGTCTTTTCGGACGTCGTAGGCCACGCCCGAGGCACGCAGGTTCGGTCCGCACAGACCGTTGTTGATGGCATCCGCGGCGCTCATCGCACCGACCCCTTGCGTCCGACCGATCCAGATCGAGTTCTGGGTCAGCAGTCGGTCCACTTCCTTCAGCGCCCTGGTGAACGTCTCAACGAACTCCCGAACTCCATCCAGCCAGCCCGGCGGAACGTCGGCCAACATGCCGCCGATGCGTGAGACGCTGGTCGTCATGCGCGCGCCGCAATAGGCCTCGTGCAGGTTGTAGATCCGCTCGCGCTCCTGAAATGTGTACAGGAACGGCGTGAAGGCCCCAATGTCGATTCCCGTCGTGCCTACCCAGATCAGGTGGGAGAGAATTCGGTTCAACTCCATGCAGATGACGCGGATGACCCTGCAGCGTGGCGTCACATCGATGCCGAGCAGCTTTTCGACGCCCATGGCATAACCGATGTTGTACATCATCGGCGCCAGATAGTCCATCCGGTCGGTCAGGGGGATGTTCTGGTTCCAGGTGCGGTACTCGCCCAGCTTCTCGAAGCCCGTGTGCAGATACCCGATGTGGGGCGTGCACTTGACGATCTTCTCGCCGTCGAGCTCGACCACGATCCGCAGAACCCCGTGCGTCGCGGGGTGCTGTGGGCCGATGTTGAGGATCATGTTCTGCGTCGCCAGCCCGCCGTCACCGTCCTCCCCGCCGGAGTCGCGGTCGCGCCGACCGCGACTCCCGGCGGCGACGGCCAGCTCCTGCAAGCTGTAGACGTCCTCGAGGTCCTGCGCCAGCGCGCGACGCGTCTGCTCGGCCCGCGTGAAGCGGCCCCGCAGCGGGAAATCCTTGCGGAGCGGATATCCCTCCGCGTAGTTCTCCGGCATTAGCATGCGTCGCAGGTCGGGATGGCCCTCGAACTTGATCCCGAACATGTCGTAGACCTCGCGCTCCAGCCAATTCGCGCTGCGCCAGATCTCGTAGACGCTCCGCACCGTGGGGTGATCGAGGGGAGCCTCGGCCTTGACCCGCAGCGGCCGCGAATCCTTCGTCGACCAGAGCTGGTAGACGACCTGAATGGGCCGGCCGCCGCCGTAGTCGAGCCCCGTCACGTCCTTCAGCATGTCGAAGCCGCGCTTGTGCCGCAGGTACTCGAGGACTTCGAAATTGCGATCCGGATCGACGTACACGACGGCCTCGCCCGCCGCGTCGAATTCGGCTGACCTGATCGCCTCCGCGAACTTGGATCGCAGATCGGCGACGTCCGCCTGTTCCACAGCGCTCATCTTTCGCTCACTCGAGATCTTGCTCGACGACATTATTCAGCAGTATTCCTGTCGCTCACATTCGCGCCGATCCGACCGGAGTCTACTCCGGCGGGGCGGATCGGCATTCGCCGGTGGGTGCCCGAGCTCGGCCCGGCCCGTCACTCTTTTCGATCGCCAGGGCGAAGGATGGGAGAGGAGCTTTCCAGTCCGCTGACCCGGTTCTGGAAGGTCGAGTTCCCGAACGGTCCGGTGATCAACTCCGCTTCCTCCGGCGTAAGCTGGGGCTTGCCGGCGGCCTCGGGATCTTCCTCGCGTGGACGCGCATCGACGATCGATTCACCCTTGATCTTCTCGCGAATCATCAACAAGCCGTAGAGAAGGCCCTCGGGCCGCGGCGGACAACCGGGCACGTAAACGTCGACGGGAACGATCGTGTCGATACCCTGAGCCATTGTGTAGGTATCGAACACGCCTCCGGTCGAAGCGCAGGCTCCCATGCTGATGCACCACTTCGGCTGGGGCATCTGATCCCAAATGCGCCGCATGGCGGGAGCCATCTTGTACGCGACGCGACCGGCCACGATCATCACGTCCGCCTGCCTCGGCGTGTAGCCCATCCGCTCCATCCCGTACCGCGCGATATCGTACTTCGACGCCGCCGCCGCCATCATCTCAATGGCGCAGCAGGCCGTGCCGAACGGCATGGGCCACAGGCTACCGCGCCGCGCCCAGTTCACCAGGTCATCCAGACGGGCCAGGATGAAATTGCGCGGGATCTCCGTCTCTGCCAGATCACGCTCACGATTGACCGACGTGTTTTCGCCCTTTGACATCACTTATCCTTCACGACCATAACACATGCATCATCAGCCGGAACGCGTCGCACTCACAAATCCCACTCCAGCGCGCCTTTGTTCCATTCGTAGACCAACCCCGCTACCAGCAAGACGAGGAAGATCGAGATCGCCACGAATCCTGAAACACCCAGATCGCGGAAGACCACCGCCCAGGTGACCAGCACTACGGCCTCGACGTCGAACAGCAAGAAGAGCATCGCCACCAAGTAGTACTTAACCGCGAACCGCTCGCGAGTGTCGCCCAGCGCGGGTATGCCGGACTCGTAAGGCTGACCTTTGATCGGCGTTGGACGGCGATTGCTGAAGATCTGCGAGCCGACGACCATGATCAGGGCCGTTATAAGGCTCAGAGCGAAAATCATCAGGACAGGTACGTACTCCCGCAGCATCGCCGATCATCCTCTCCGGCACGTGAATTGTCCACGAAATCGCGACGCATAATAACATCGACGCTAACCCTGTCAAGCAAGAGGGTTACGCCAACAATCTCCTTGCTGAACGGACACCTCCGACTATATTCCGCCACCCACTCAGAGGCTTATCGTTGCAACCAGCGCACGGAGCACGCATGAGCATCAAACCCGACCGCTGGATACGTCAGATGGCGCTCGAGCACGGCATGATCGAGCCGTTCGAGGAGAGGCAGGTCCGGGAGGGCGTCATCTCCTTCGGCGTCAGCTCCTACGGCTACGACATGCGAGTCGCTCGCCATTTCCGCATCTTCACGAATGTGAACAGCGCCATCGTCGACCCGAAGGCGTTCGACGAGCGCTCGTTCGTCGAGTACGAGGGCGATGTCTGTATTATCCCGCCGAACTCCTTCGCCCTGGCCTCATCGGTAGAGTACTTCCGCATACCACGCCGCGTCATGACGATCTGCGTCGGTAAGTCGACCTACGCCCGCTGCGGCATCATCACGAACGTGACGCCCTTCGAGCCCGAATGGGAAGGTCACGTGACCCTCGAGATCTCGAACACGACACCGCTGCCGGCGCGGATCTACGCCGGCGAGGGCATCTCGCAGGTGCTGTTCTTCGAATCGGATGAGGTCTGCGAAACCAGCTACGCGGACCGTCGTGGGAAGTACCAGAAACAGATCGGCGTCACGCTTCCGAAGATCTAGCCCGCCAGCGCCGGAGTTGCGGAGCCCCGGGTTTTGACGGCCCTTCCGCCCATAGCAGCCAACGTCAGAGCCCGACGCTACGGCTGCCAGGCGGTGCCAGACAGGTAGAGCCCCAGACGGAACGCTACCCGCGCCTGCTGAGTCGCTCCACGCAGGTCGAGGCCCGGTTCGTATTCGTCGTTCGGTGTGTGATAGGCCGTTCGAAAATACTCCTCCAACCGCTCACGGCCCCACCCCGGCATGCGTCCCACATAGTCTCGACCATGCCCCAAAAGAACGCTCGGGATACCGGCGTCCGCCAAACAGACCTCGTCGGAACGATAGGCGAACCCCCACTCCGGCGCGAACGTCGTCTCCAGCCGCAAGCCCTCGTTGTGCGCGGCCTCCGCCGCCGCTTCTCGCATGCCCGCAGCTTCTCCCGCGATCACGACGATGTCCTCGGTCGGACCCCACAGGTTGGCGCCGTCGATGGTGATGCTGGCCACCGTCCGGGCAAGCGGGAAGAGTGGATGTTTGACGTAGTAACGCGACCCGAGGCACCCCGCTTCCTTCCCTGTCACGGCCAAGAAAAGAAGCGAGCGCGCGGGACGCCGCGATAGACCGCCAAAGGCATCGGCCAGCGCGATCAACAATGCCGTGCCCGAGGCGTTGTCGTAGGCACCGTTGTAAATCGAGTCACCCTCCGCCCCGGCCCCGATGCCGAGGTGATCGTAGTGCGCAACGAAGACGACCGCCTCTTGGGCCTTCTCCGGGTCACGTCCGGGCAGCACACCAGCCACATTGGCAGCCAAGACCCTCCGCGTCCTGCTCACCGCCGTCACCGAGACGCTCACCCCGGTCTCGATCGGTCGGAAATCCGAATCCCTCGCCGTCTCGAGCAACGTCGGGAAATCCAATCCACCCATCGCCGCGACCTGAGCCGCGACCTCGCTCGTGAGCCAGCCCGCGATGGCCAGACCTTCAGACCCCAAGCCATCCGCGAGGGACAACTGCTCACCGGATCGAACGTTTCGAATCGCGTCCCACGCGTAGCCCAGATAAGGCGAGTGCACCAGAAACATACCCGCCGCCCCGCGACGTTCTGCCTCGGCGTACTTGTACAGGGCCGAGCCGTAGCGGGTCGCCGTATCGCCCCGAAACCGGCCTGGCTGGTGAGGACCGGGGTCACCATCCAGCGCCAGCAGGATGTCGCCGCGAACATCG
>JASFLD010000349.1:0-5087 GCA_050118275.1 Gemmatimonadales bacterium | reverse complement strand
TCAACCCGACGAGACCCCATTCCGGCATCTGTCCCACGTGTCCGACGAAGATGGCGTGTCGAATCGCTTCTACGTCGCCGGCATATTGCCAATTGGGAGCCAGGAAGGATGGGACCTCGATTTGATGCTGCATCGCGGCATCGCCATTGCCCCCCCCGTTCGGGCCGTGACACTTGGCACAACTCGACCGGTATACCACCGCACCGCGCTCGAGCCGCGCCTGCGGGCTTTCCCACGTGATCGTGTCGAAGACCGTCGCGTCATACATCGCTTCGGCCATCTGCACCGAGTCCGCTTGGGCTGAATCCCTGCGCGCCTGAATCTCAGCCTCGCTCTCGCCCTTCTGACAGCCCACGACACCGAAGAACGCCATAGCCGCGATTAACGGAATCAAGCTGCAGCGCATCGCTCCCTCTCTTCCTTTGCTGAAGGGCAACCGCACGACAACAAATCGCCAAATCTATGCCAGAGCGGCGACTTCACGACCCTTGAGACCCGCCGTAGCCGGCATGTCGCTCGAATACCGATCCGCACAAGACTGCCTGGTGATCACTCTGTAGCCCAAAGCGTGACTTTCCGCCTCGGGCTGGCTCGCGCCGGAAGCTCCCGCTGCGAAAATACCCGATCACGCCAGGCTGGTCTGAGTTTTGCCTGTGTGAATATCAAACTACGTTAGGTATGTGTCCTGGTAAACACCTCCTCGTGCCATTCCCGCCGATTGCGTGCAACCAGAGACGGTCCCGCTGGCCAGCGAGCCAACCGTTCCGACAGGCTGGCGACCGAGTTCGATGCGGAAAGCAGCAGCGTCCCGGCGCAGCGCCGACCTGGTGTGATGTTTCCCGACCAGGAGGATAGAGATGTTGCCACACCCCAGCCCGAAAGAAATCGATCGCAAGAAGCGATTGGCGCTGCCACATCAGTCCGTCGCCAAGCGGGAGCCCGAACAACGGGTCCACAACTTCGATGAAGTTTACTTGCCGTACGACGAGGAGTCGGCGATCACGGAGGCGATGCGCTGTATCCAATGCCCGGCGGCGCCATGCAGAGAAGCCTGTCCACTTCACAACGACATCCCGCTCGCGCTCTGGCAGATCGAACATGGTGGTTTCGAAGATGCCGCAACCGTATTCCGCCGGACCAGCACGATGTCAGAGATATGTGGACGTGTGTGCCCTCAGGTCGTTCAGTGCGAGGGCGCCTGCGTCTACGTGAAGAAGGGTGAGCCGCCGGTCGCGATCGGGCGACTCGAGGCTTTCGTCGCCGACTACCAGACCGCTCACGGCGGTCGTGACTTCGACGTGGCCACGCCGACCGGATGGAAGGTGGCTGTGGTTGGAGCGGGGCCCGCGGGCCTGACCGTGGCGCAGCTGCTGACCAAGCGCGGACACGCGGTGACCGTATTCGAATCTTGGCCAGCCGGGGGCGGGGTTCTCCGTTACGGTATTCCACGTTTCAAGATGGATCACGGGCTGGTCAGCCAGCAGATCGAGTACACGAGACAGTTGGGCGTCGATTTCGAGTTCAACACGAAGGTCGGAGCGGATGTGAGGGTCGACGATTTGTTACAGCATGGCTTTGCGGCCGTGTTTCTCGGCGTTGGCGCTGGCATAGCAGCGGATCCAGGATTACCAGGGCAGGACCTGAACGGTATCTACAATGCGTCGCCATTCCTGATACGCGCAAACGTCGAAGAGACATTGCGTCCCGACGACCTCGCCGGGCCGGCAGCCGTCGGCGAACGCATGATCGTCATCGGCGGTGGGGATACCGCCATGGACTGCGCGCGAACCGCGATCCGGCTCGGGGCCAAGGAGGTGATTTGCCTGTATCGACGTACCGAAGCCGAGATGCCCGGGAACGCAAGGGACCGCGCTCTGGCGAGAGAAGAGGGGGTCGCCTTCGAATGGTTGACCCAACCCGTCCGGTTCCTCGGTGATGCGACGGGGAATGTCACCGCCGTGGAATGCACCCGCATGCGGCTCGCTGAAGCAGACGACTCCGGTCGCCGACGGCCCATACCTATCGAAGGGTCGGAGTTCACGACGACCGTCGACACGGTGATCCTCGCTCTCGGTTTTCGGGCCGACCCGCTGATTGGCGAAGCGACGCCGGGGTTGGAGACCCATCGCGGAGGCTTGATCGTCGCCAACGAATCGACCGGCGCAACAACACTCCCGGGTGTGTTTGCGGGAGGAGACGATGTTGCCGGACCAGATTTGGTGGTGACGGCCGTCGCCCACGGGCGACGGGCGGCCGAAGCGATCCACGAGAAACTCATGCAGCGGCGCGGTTCGAGCTCCCGTCACCCGGCCGGCAACTCGTACTACTGAGTCCAAGGCAGCGGCAGCGCGTAGCAGCGCTGTCTAGCTACCGCCTCCCGAGGAGCCGTTCCCGTCCTTGCCCTCGTTGGGTGACCCGCTGACATCAGGGTCGCCGGCATGGAAGTGGCAGCATCGATTCTGCTGGGCTCTCAGCAGGCATTTCTCGCGGAAGTAGATTCCGCACCGGAAACAGGCCTCCCCACCCTCGAAGTCGTGGTCGACGAGCCTCATCGAGAGCTGATCGAGGCGTTCGGCCGTTTCCCGCAGTCCCTCCGGCGTGATCTCACCGAAGATCTCCTCGAGCGTTTGGTGGGTCACCCGCTCGTATTCGCCGAGAAGACGCCGGCCCTCCGTCGTAAGGGCGATCTCCACAGCTCGCCGGTCGCGCTCCGCCTCGGTCCGAAGAAGCAATCCGCGGCGGACCATCCGGTCGACCGCCTTGCTCGCCGCAGCGCTGCTCACCCCGAGGAAAGCAGCGACTTGACTGATGTTGTGGGCCTCTGATCGGGCGATGAGCTTGAGTAGCTTCAGCTGCGAGAAGGTGAGTTGCTCGCCTATTACGGCATGCAGCCTCTCCCGCATGAGATCATCCACAGCGGAGGAGAAGATGTGCGCGCTTCCCAGGACGTCCTGGATCAACTGAACGCGGCCTCTAGACATTTTGGGATCCTCTCCTGTCCGTCCCGGACGAATTCAGACGATATGTGCCAACTATCGCCACGGTTTCGACGGTCGACCTGGCTACTGATACGATCACCCGCCCGGAATGGGACGCGTCCCATGACTGCGTCTTTCGTGCCATTTTCGTCGACCTCGGCTCGAACCGCTGAATTCTTCTGCACGAGTGGGGTTGCCGTTTCAGCGCTCGGCTGTTCGTGCGCGCGGCGGGAGCGCGACGGGGTATCCTGTCTCACACAGAGCGGGTCGCATCCGGACAGCTTGCCCCGAAAGTCATTGGCCGTATCGCCCCCAAGGCAACGGAATGACTCCGCCTCGCCCCCCTGTTTTGCCATGTTCCCTGACATGGTCTAGATTTCGCATAAGGCGCACTCATCTGGCGGTGCCCTGTGCGGCAGACTCTTGCGTGAGCGAGGTCCTATGGAGCGACTCGAGGAAGAGGCAGAGGTCGAGCGGAGCAAGGCTGTGGACACCGGCGGTCCGCCGTGCGGAGAGGCGCAGGCCGACGGCGTGCCCTGTGAAGAGCTCGGCGGCGACTGCGAAGATTGCGAGCGCGCAGAATCGGAGTCGCGCGAGATCTACAAGAAGCGCTTGGGGAGAAGCACGGACGCGGGTTAGTCCGGCAGGGCGAAGGCGACGAGGTAGTCGCCTGGCGTGGTCTCCAGTCCACCGTGTCCTCCCGCGGCCACTACCACGTATTGCTTTCCTGCAGGCCGCAATCGGTACGTCATCGGTGTTGCTTGGGCGCCGGCCGGTAGGCGCCCCTTCCACAGCTCTTCGCCGGTCTCGATATCGAAGGCACGCAAGTAGTCATCCATCGCGGCACCGACGAAGACGAGTCCACTCCCGGTAACGATGGGGCCACCGAGGTTGGGTGTACCCCAACCGATAGACACCGGTATGGGGGCAATGTCACGCGTCGTGCCGAGTGGCACATCCCAACGCAGTTCGCCCGCATCGATGTCGATAGCCACCAGCTTGCCCCAAGGTGGCGGCGTACACGGCACATCGAGAGGGCCGACCAATCCCGCATCGCGGTTCATCCCGTAAGGCGTGCCCGCCTGTGCGGTGAACGAACCTTCCGCGTCTTCTGCCCGTCGCTCCGCATCGTATTCTTCGCGGGGGATCAACCGCACCCAACTGGCGAAGCGGTTCAAGTTGACGACCAGCAGCCGCCGTGCCGGATCCACGGCAACCCCACCCCAGTTTGCACCTCCGATCATGCTCGGGTACTCGAGCGTACCCTCCAGGCTGGGCGGCGTGAAGATACCCTCGTACCTGAATCGTTCCATCTTCTCGCGACACTTCGCACGATCCCACGGGGTCAGGCCCCAGGCCGAGTCCGGAGTCATCCGCTCGGGCAACAAGGGCGGTGGCTTCAACGGAAAAGGCTGGGTCGGCCAGGCGCGCTCGCCCGGCACCGTGCTGGGCGGTACGGGGCGTTCTTCCACCGGAAAGAGAGGCTCACCCGTCTCCCGGTCTAGAACGAAGATGTGCCCCATCTTCGTCGCCTGAACCACCGCCGGGATCGATTCGCCGTCCCGCTCCAGCGTGATCAGAGTGGGCTGCGACGCTAGATCGTAATCCCAGAGGTCGTGATGGACCATCTGGAAATACCACACCAACTCGCCTGTGGAAGCACGAAGCGCCACGAGCGAGTTGGCGAATATGTTGCTACCGCGCCGCTCGCCGCCATAGAAGTCCGGGGCAGCACTGCCCGTAGGGAGAAAGACCAGGTCGCGCTCCGGATCGGAGGCCAGCGGCGCCCAAGCATTGCCAGCGCCTGTACGGCGCGCATCTTCCGCTTCCCACTCCTCCCAGCCGGGGGACTCCCCCGTGCGCGGGATGGGCTGAAACGTCCAGCGTAATTCGCCCGTTCGCGCATCGTAGCCGCGGACGTCGCCCTTCTCCACCTCCACCCTCCGGTTGTCGCCCTGGGCCGACCCGACCACTACCACATCCCCGATGGCGACCGGAGGGGATGTCACCTCGTATTCGCCCGGCTCGATGTCGCCGACCCCGGTCTTCAGGTCCACGACTCCATTGACGCCAAACCCGTCGCACGGCCGGCCGCTCGTCGCATCGAGC
>JASFLD010000348.1:0-5137 GCA_050118275.1 Gemmatimonadales bacterium | reverse complement strand
ATCGGACGGTGCGGCATCGAGCAACGCGCCCAGTACCTTCAGGTCACCGGTCGAGTCCTTTATCCCGGCGATATTGGGATGAGCCCCCAGCTCGCCGAACAGCCCGGCCGTGATCTCCACCGGAACGAACTGCGGGACGTTGTACAGGATGAGCGGGATAGGGATCGCGTCCGCCACTGCCTCGAAATGGAGCCGCAGTGTCTCCGCGTCCATCCGTCCGCGGTAGTACGCCGGGGCGCGTACCAGAACCGCGTCCGCACCGACCTCGGCCGCCGCCCGGGCGGTCCTGATCGTCGCCCGCGTCGACTCCGCTCCCGCCCCGGCGATCACCAGACGTTCGGGCGGCACGATATCGCGCGCCCATTCCACCATCTGGATCACTTCCGACTCGTCCAGCAGCGGCGCTTCGCCGGTCGACCCCGCGATGACGAATCCGTGCGCTCCCACGCCCAGCCAGGCGCGGAGATTACCCCGAAACGAGACCGGCGCCACTTCGCCCGTCTTGGGGTCGAACGGTGTCGTGACGGGCAGGATTACGCCTTCGAGTCTCAAGCCAGCTCCTGTATCAGCCTATCCTCGCCCAGCGTCTTCATCTTGAGCTCGAAGTCCGCCGGATTCGTCGCCGCGTATTTGGCGACCTCGTAGTCGACCTTGTTCTCCTGCACCAGCTCCATCAGGTGCTGATCGAACGTCTGCATCCCGTAGTGCTGCCGCCCTTCCTCGATCAGCAGCCGCATCTCGTCGATCTTCTGAGGCTCGAGGATGCAGTCGCGGACCGCCGCCGTCACTTTCATGACCTCGCAGGCCAGCACCCGGCCACCGCCGCCCTTGCGCGGCATCAGCCTCTGGCAGATCACCGCCTCCAGTGATTCCGCCAGGCGAACCCGCAACTGTTCCTGCTCCTCCGGCGGGAAGACGGAGATCGTTCGGGTGATCGTCGTTGCGGCGTCCGGCGTGTGTAGGGTCGAGATGACCAGGTGGCCCGTCTCGGTAGCCTTGATCGCCGTGTCGATCGTTTCGGTGTCGCGCATCTCGCCGATCAGGATCACGTCGGGATCCTCGCGCAGCGCCGCTCGCAGGCCCGTCTGGAACGAGCTGGTGTCGGCACCCACCTCGCGCTGCGTCACCGAGCAGTTGATGTCGCGGTGCAGATACTCGATCGGGTTCTCCAGCGTGATGATGTGACGGCGGAAATTCTGGTTGATGTAGTGGATCATCGCCGCCTGGGTCGTCGTCTTACCCGATCCGGTTACGCCGGTCACCAAGATGAGCCCGCGGGGCAGGCCCGAGATTTCCGGTAACACCGATGGCAGACCGAGCTGGTCGAAATGCGGAATCTCAACCGGGATGATACGCAGCACGATCATGAAGCTGCCGCGCTGCCGCAGGATGTTCACGCGGAAACGTCCCAGACCCGGCACACCCCAAGCGCAATCGTAGTCGGTTATCCGATCGACGTTGTTCCGGTCCCGTTCGTTCGGGATTAGCCGCATCGCGATCTCGCGCGTCTGCGCCGGCGTCAGCAGCTGCTTGGTGATCGGTACCAGGTCGCCGTGGATTCGCGCCCGGAAGACGTCGCCCGCCTTGATGTGCAGGTCGCTGGCCCCGCGCTCTATCGCCGTCCTCAGGATCTTCTCCATAACCCGCCCCCTAGTAGCCCGCTTGCTTGTCCACCACGTTCAACATCGGCTCTTCCGCAAGGTAACGCCGTATGTTCTCGATGATTAGTGCCGTCTCCCGTTCCCAGAAACGTGGGCTGACACCGCCAATGTGCGGCGTGAGACACACATTATCCAGGTCCCACAGCTCACTCGTCGCCGGCAACGGCTCGCTCCGAAAGACATCGAGGCCGGCCCCGCGGATCGCGCCCGCCCGCAAAGCTGCGATCAGCGCCGCTTCATCCACTATGTCGCCTCGCGCCACGTTGATCAGCACCGCACTTCGCTTCAGCCGGCCCAGCTCTTCGGCGCCGATCAAGCCCGACGTCTCCCGGGTGTGCGGGACGGCGATGACCAGATAGTCGCTGCCCGCCAGCAATTCGTCCAGTTCGGCCGGGCCGAACAGACGGTCCGCGTAGTCCGACCGTCCGCGACCACGAACGCGTTTCAAGGCCCACACCCGCATCCCCAGACCCTTCGCCTGTCGGCCCACCTCACGCCCGATGCCGCCGTAGCCCACGACTCCCACCACCGACTCGAACAGTTCGGCCGCCGGACTGGGCCGGCACGCGATGCGGTCGCGGTCCCACAAGACCCCCGACCGCCGGCTCGCCGCCACATGGTCCAGACCGCGGGCGAAATAGTACATCATGGCCACCGCGTGCTCGGCCACCGGTACGGCGTGGATCCCCGCCGAGTTGGTGAACACGACGTCGCGCTCCCACATCTCCCGATACAGCGACCCACCAACGCCCGCCGAGCCCGAATGGACCCAGCGCAGGCGATCGCTCGCCGCGAAGACGTCGCGCGGTATACCAAAACCGCAGTACACCTCCGTATCGCGCAGCGCTTGGCGTAGCGCCGCTGTCGATCTTGGTACACCGTCCCCCGAACCATCGGCCTCCTCCTGAACGCGCACGACCTCCCAATCGGGCGATAGCGCTGCGCGGATCCTCTCGGCGTCGGCCTCCGGAATGCACCACAGAGGATAGCGAGAGGAGTACATATCGATGACGAAACGGCGGAAAGGAGGGGGAGTCATGGTCGAGCCGTAGGGACCGTCGTACCCACTATATTAAATAGAGAAATGTCGCATCTGCCAAGAGCCGGCGATCACCGCTTGTGATGCAGGGTTATCCTTCTCACACCTTCCTCTCCGGCCAACTCGTTCAACGCGTCGTCGCGCCGGCCGGCAAAACCGTGCAGCTCGTAAGTGACGCGATAGCGATCCGCCTGCTTCTCCAACTTCTCCGGGATCGGTTTGATGCGATGGCTGCGCAGGATCGCGCTCACTTGGTCCAACTGCTCGTCGCTCGGATCCAGGACCACGTCGACTCGAACCGAGGTTCGCCGCTGAAATAGGAAGTCCTCGAGACGGCCGAGAATCAAGAGCGTAACAACCACCAGCAGAGTGGCGCCCACGGCCGCCACGTAAGCGTCGCCGCCCACAGCCAAACCGATGGCGGCCACGACCCAGAGCGTCGCGGCGGTGGTCAGCCCCACAACGCTCCCCCGCTCGACGAGGATCGTACCGGCGCCGATGAAGCCGATTCCCGAGACCACCTGCGCGGCGATTCGCGCCGGGTCGGCGGGCCAGACCTCCGACGACGCCGCCACCGAGCGCGAGATATCCATCAGCAACGCGGCGCCCACGCAGATCAGGATGTTCGTCCTCAGACCGGCGGGCTTGCCCGCCAGCTCGCGCTCGAGTCCGACCAGACCGCCCAGCACGGTCGCCAGCAGCAGGCGACCCAGCAAGCTCAACCTCAGCGCCTCGACCCAGGTTGGGTCCAGCCAGTCCAACATCCTCCCCTCCGGTCTCCTACTTCGATCCGGACGCGCCGGGCCCCGCGTCGGCGCGCAGCCCCATGCGTTCCCGCACCTGGCGCATGGTCTCGGCCGCGATCTCGCGACTCCGCCGCGCCCCTTCGGCCAAGACGTCCAGCACGTAATCGGGATTCTGCTTCATCTGCAGCGCCCGCTCGCGAATCGGACGCAGCGTCTCGACCAGGTTGCCGCTCAAGCGGCGCTTGCAGTCGATACAGCCGATTCCCGCGGTTCGACATCCCTTATCGGCCCAGGCCTGGTCGGCCTCGCTGGAGATATGACGATGCAAGCTGAAGATATTGCATTTGTTCGGGTTGCCCGGGTCCTTACGCGTCTTGCGCTGCGGATCCGTCAACGCCACCCGGAGCTTCTCCCAGATCTCCTCTTCCGTCTCCAACAAGCCGATCGTGTTGCCCAGCGACTTCGACATCTTCGCCTGCCCGTCCAGGCCCAACACCCGACGCACGTCACCGACTACCGCCTGCGGCTCCGGGAACAGGTCGCCGAAGCGCCCGTTCCACTTACGCGCGATCTCACGCGTCAACTCGATGTGCTGCACCTGGTCCTCGCCGACCGGCACGGCCACAGCGTGATACAGTAGAATGTCCGCCGCCTGCAGCACGGGGTAGTTCAGTAGACCCGCCAACACCGACTCCTGGCGCGCCGACTTGTCCTTGTACTGCGTCATCCGCTCCAGTTCACCCAGCGGCGTCACCGTCATGAACACCCAAGCCAACTCGCTGTGCTCCGCCACATCCGACTGCACGAACAGTGTGCACTTCTCCGGATCGATGCCCGCCGCCAACAGGGTGAGCGCCATGTCGAAGATCCGCTGCGGCAGATCGCCGGGGTCGAACGGCTGCGTGATCGCGTGCAAATCGACGATGCAGACGAACAGGTCGTACTTTTTCTGCATCTCGACCCAGTTCTTCACGGCGCCGAGATAATTGCCGATGTGCAGTTCGCCCGAAGGCTGGATGCCACTGAATGCCCTTGGCTTGACTCCGCTCATGCACCCTCGAAATTGCACCAAACGAATCAGGCGTCGCGGCCGGGCGCCGGAACTGCTGCAACGCCACCGCCCAACGCCCGATCCTCGCTAGCCCTGATCAGAACGGCGGCTTAACTTACCGTGCGTCTGTAACCCTATCAAGCTATGCGCTCGATCGACGACCTGCTACAAGCGGCCATGATGGCCGCCCGCGCCGCAGCCGAAGTTCATCGCCGCGAGGCGAGTCGACTGCAGACCACGCAATGGACGGAGAAAGGCCACGCCGACTGGGTCAGCGAGGTGGACCACGCCGCCGAGGAGGAAGCGGTGGCCGAGATCCGCGGACGCTTTCCTCAACACGCGATCGCCGCGGAGGAGAAGGACTGGGGCGAGCCACGCCCGGGTGAGGCGGAGGTGACCTGGTACATCGATCCGTTGGACGGGACGACCAATTATCTGCACCGCTACCCGTTCCACGCCGTCTCAATCGCCGCGGTCGACGCCGACGGGATCGTCGTCGGCGTCGTCATCAACTCGGCCAGCTGGGAGACGTTCGAGGCGATGCGTGGCGCCGGGGCCAAGCGGAACGGGGAAGCGATCTCCGTGTCGGAGATCGGCGAGTTGAAGCTGGCGTTGATCGGCACCGGGTTCCCTTTCAAGC
>JASFLD010000347.1:0-5141 GCA_050118275.1 Gemmatimonadales bacterium | reverse complement strand
ATTCGGGATTACGAATTCGGACTGGAGCCAGTTCTTCCTCTACTCGGCAAAGCTGGAAGATGGGCAATGGACCGAGGCGGTGGCGGCTCCTTTTCTGGGGAGCGACTCGAGCGCGCTGACCTCGTGTCTGTCGTTCGATGGGCGCCGGGCGTTCTTCACCTCCTCGCGGCCCAGCTACCCTCCCGCCGACATATGGATGAGCGAACGGGTTGGCGCGGGCTGGTCGGAGCCGGCCAAGCTGCCGGCACCGGTCAGTTCGGATCGCGACGAGTTCGAGGTGTCCATCGCGCGGAACGGAACGCTGTATTTCTCTTCGTCGCGCGACGGCGGCTGGGGTGACCTCGACATCTATCGGGCGCGGCTCGTCGCTGGAGAATACCCGGCGGCGGAGAATCTCGGGCCACCGATCAACACGAGCTGGGGTGACGACCTTCCGTACATAGCGCCGGACGAGAGCTACCTCATCTTCGCGTCGGACAGACCGGGAGGGCTCGGAGCTCGTGACCTGTACATCAGCTTCCAAATCGATGATGAGTGGATCGAGGCCGTGAACCTGGACCAGCCGATCAACTCGGAGGAATGGGACATCTATCCCTCGGTGTCTCCCGATGGCCGGTACCTGTTCTTCACCCGAAGGACGAGCTGGGAAACCAGCGAGGATTCGGACATCTACTGGGTCAGTGCGGCGTTCATCGACCGCCTGCGGGAGACGGTCCGGGCGGAGAGAGGAAGAGCGAGGACGCAGTGATCGGGCGGGGTGGAGTGCGGCGCTGCCGTTGCTTAGGCCTCCAATCGGGCCGGAGAGGCATAGAGGAGTGAACGCAGTTGGATGAGCTCACCGATCTGCCAAACATCGGCCCCGTGCTGGCCGCCAAGCTGCGTGAGTCCGGCATAACCTCCTACGACGAGCTTGCCCGGGTGGGGAGCGTGGGCGCGATGCTCCGGATCTGGCGCGGGAGCAAGATCGTCCGCTTCAACATGCTCTATGCTTTGGAGGGTGCAATCAGGGGAGTGCGGTGGCACTCGATTGCGGCGGACGAGCGGGCCGGGCTGAGAGACGAGTTGGAGCGGGCGGCGCGCTGAGAGTGGATCCGCTGTCGCGTTGGACTCGGCCACGGCCGACGTTATCTTGGGCAATCTCACAGCAACGCCAAGAATCCCACTCGTGGAGGTATTCCATGACTCGAACATGCGTCCTCACTCTGGCCGTGATGCTTGCAGCGACGGCTTGCCAGCCCGCCGCACGGCAGACGGAAGAGATGCCGCCGGTCATTCCGCTGACCGAATTCTTCGACAACCCCGAGATCGCCGGCGCGCAGATCTCGCCGGACGGCGACTATCTGTCATATCTCAAGCCCTACGAGGGCAAGCTCAACCTGTACGTGCGCCGCTTCGACTCGCAGGACGAGCGTCTGATGACGCGGGATACGGTTCGCCCGATCATGAGCTACCAGTGGTCGGTCGATGGTGACCAACTCTTGTATCTGCAGGACCGGGGCGGTAACGAGAACTTCCACGTGTATTCCGTGCCGGTGGAGGGTGAGGGTGACCCGCAAGCCCGGGATCTCACGCCGTTCGAGGGTGTGCGCGCCTTCATCCTCGATGTACCGCGGGAGCGTCCCGGCGAGATCCTCGTGGCGCTGAACCGCCGCAATCCCCGCCTGTTCGACGCGTACTGGCTCGATATCGAGAGCGGGGACCTCACGCTGGTCGTGGAGAATCCGGGCAACTTCGGCGGGATGCTGGCCGACGATGAGAACCAGGTGCGGGTGGCGATCGGGCAGGGCCCTGCCGGCGAGTCGATCATCTACTATCGCGAGAGCGAGGACGCCGATTGGCAGGAGGTGGCGAGCTATCCCGCGCAGGAGACGGCGAGCCCGATCCGCTTCCACCCCGATGCTAGGCATCTCTACATGGCGACCAACCACGGGGACACGGACCTGACGGGGCTGGCGCTGCTCGACCTGGACGACGGCGAGCTGGAGTGGGTGGAGCGTGATCCGGAGAATGAAGCCGACCTGGCCGGCGCGGTGTTCAGCGAGGTCACCGACTCGCTGCTGGCGACGGTGTACGAGGGTGACACCGTCCGCATCTATCCAAAGACGGGGTTGGCGAGAAAGGTCATCGGCGACTTGCGCGAGATCCACGACGGGAACCCGAACATCACCTCGATGACGTTGGACGAGAAGGCGATGGTCGTGAGCTACGATTCGCCCACCGACCCTGGCGCGACGTATCGCTACGACTCTGAGAGCGGCGACAGCGAGTTCCTGTTCCGGCCGCGACCCTGGTTGGAGCCGACGCAGCTCGCCGGCATGCGACCCATCCAGTTCACAGCGCGCGATGGCATGACGATCCACGGTTACCTGACGACGCCCGTGGGGGTGGAAGCCCGCGATCTACCGATGGTGCTGTACGTGCATGGCGGCCCCTGGGCGCGTGACGATTGGGGTTACGACCCGGTCGCGCAGCTGCTGGCGAACCGGGGCTACGCGGTGCTTCAGGTCAACTACCGCGGCTCGACCGGTTACGGGAAGGCTTTCTACAACGCGGCGGTCAAGGAGTTCGCCGGGAAGATGCACGACGACCTCATCGACGGCGTGAGCTGGGCGATCGGGCAGGGGATCGCGGACTCGACGCGGGTCGGTATCCACGGCGGCTCGTACGGCGGTTACGCCACGCTCGTGGGAATGACGTTCACGCCCGAGTACTTCGCCTGCGGTGTGGACTACGTGGGCCCATCGTCGCTGATCACGCTGATCGAGTCCTTCCCGCCTTATTGGCGGCCCTTCCTCGAGGGGAGCTGGTTCCGCTTCGTCGGTGACCCGGCTGACCCGGAGGTGCGGGAGGATCTGAAGACGCGGTCGCCGCTCTTCCACATCGACCAGATCGAGGACCCGCTGATGGTGGTGCAGGGCGCCAACGACCCGCGGGTGACGAAGCTGGAGTCGGACCAATTGGTCGTGGCGCTGCGCGATCGTGGTATCACCACGAGGTATCTGGTGGCACCCAACGAGGGTCACGGGTTCGCCAATGCCGACAATCGCCTGGCGCTGTACCGGTCGATGGAGGAGTTCTTCGGCGAATGCCTGGGCGGCCGCGTGCAGGAGGACGTGGATCCGGCGATCGCGGCGAAGATCGCGGAACTGACGGTGGACGTGGACACGCTGAGCCTTCCGGCGAGCGCGACCGAGAGCGAGTGAGTTTCGTCTACGATACCCTCTCCACCTCGAACTGGCGGCGCTTCGGGATCCGGCCTGGAGCGCCGCCTTCGCGTTCTGCGGCTCGGCTTGCCCTTTCCGGATTCTGACGGGTTGAGCGAGTAGAATCCAGCGGCGCGGCGAGCGCTGCCTTTCGTCGGATCGGCCCGCTGTTTAGCTTGCCGGCTCCCACAACTGTTACCGGCGTATCCTCTGTGGCAGCATCGAGACCCCGGGAGCGATCGTTTGGCGGACGTTGGATTCAGAAGGAACATCGGCCTTTTCATGGCGGTGATGATTGGTATCGGCGCCATGATGGGGCCGGGTATCTTCGCGCTGCCCGGCGAGCTGGCCAAGTTGGTGGGGCCGCTGGGGATCCTCGCCTACCTGGTGATGGGCGCTCTGACCGTCTTCACCGCGCTCAACTACAGCGAGCTCGGCGCGGCCATCCCATTGGCGGGCGGTGGCTACTCGTTCACCAGCCGTACATTGCCGCGGCCGTTGGCGTTCCTGACCGGCTGGTTCTTCTGGGTGGGCAACACGCTCGCCTGCGCCATGTACGCGTTGATCTTCGCGCTGGCCGTGCGCGCCTACTTCTGGCCCGGTGTTAGCATCGTGATATTGATCGTCGCTGCCACGATCGTATTCACGGCGCTGAACCTCTACAGCATGTCGGAGGCGATCAAGGTCATCACGGTGATGAACATGCTGGAGCTGGCGGTTCTGCTGGGCTTCGGTGTGCTGGGCGCGTTCCATGTCGAGCCGTCGAACCTGGAGCCGCTGGCGCCGATGGGGTTCGCGCCGTTCTTCCCGGCGATGGCGCTGATCTACGTCTCGTACGTCGGGTTCGAGTTGATTACGGTGGCGTCCGAGGAGATCATCGATCCCGGGCGCACGATACCGCGGGCCATACTCATCACGCTGGCCGTGGCGACGATCTTCTACGTGTTCGTGGTCGGTGTGATGATGGCGACGACTCACCACACCGAGTTGGCGGAGAGCGAGGTGCCGTTCATCTTCGCGTCGGATGCGTTGTTCGGAGGGTGGGGTCGCTGGGCGGCGATCATCGCGACCATCATGGCCAGCCTGTCCGCCTTCAGCGTCACGCTGGGCGCCAGCGCTCGCGTTCTTTATGCCTTGGGACGCGATCGACACTTTCCGTCCTTCTTCGCGCGGCTGCACAGACGTTATCGGACGCCGCATGTCTCGTTGTTCGTCTGCGCGCTGATCATTGTCGGCTTCGGTTCGTCCGGGATCGTCAAGTTCGTCGCGTCGGTCGCCGATTTCGGCTACCTGATGGGACTGGGCGTGGTGAACTATGCCGCCATCTCGCTGCGCCAGCGTATGCCGAACCTGCGGCGTCCATTCAGGGTCGCGATCTTCCCCATCGTCCCGATCCTGGGCATGATCACGACGTGGGCTTTCGTGCCGGCGTTGGAGTTGCGCAGCTTCGTGTTGGGTGGCGCGCTCACTCTGGTGGGTGCGCTGATCTACATGGCGCGGCCCGAGAACCGGGCGCAGGTAGGCCGCGTCCTCCCAACCGCCGTGCAGAGATTGAGAACATTCATCCTGAGACTACGGAGCAGGCGAATGCGCGTGCTGATCATTAGCGGTGGCCGGCAAGGGCGGAACATAGCCGATCGACTGCTGGCCCGAGACGAGTACCGGATGATCTTTCGCTCGGCGGAACACCAGATCACCTTCATCGAGGAGGACGACGACGTCTGTGAGCTGCTCGAGAAGCGGTACGGTGTGCCGATATACCAGGGCGACGGCACTCAGCGGGAGCTGCTGGAACAGGTGGGCACGGAGAATGTCGACATCACCATCGCCGCATCCGATGACGACGGCCGCAACGTGATCGCAGCGCTGCAGGCTCGCCGGTTGGGGATGGGCCGAGTGATGGCGGTCGTCCAGGATCCGGACTACATACCGCTGCTG
>JASFLD010000346.1:0-5159 GCA_050118275.1 Gemmatimonadales bacterium | reverse complement strand
CTGAGGGCCCGATCTCGGAGATAGTGTAATGCTGGTCAAATTGCTCTCCGACTCGATTCAGCTCGGCCTGGCCCAAACGACCCTGACCGTGATCATGGTCCTGGTCGTGGTCCATCTGGCACGCCGGAACCGCGTCCACCTGGAGCGCGAGACGATCATTGCGTTGATCAGAGGGCTCGTGCAGATCGTGGCGGTGGGATCGGTTCTGGTCTTGCTGTTTCGCGGGCCATTCTGGACGAGTGGACTGGTGCTGCTCGTCATGATGGTGGCTGGGGCGGCGACCGCGGCCCGGCGCGCCCAGAAGATACCCGGTGCTTTCAAGATCTCGCTCTACGGAATTGTTGGAGGGGCTGGGGTTGTCATTCTCTCCATGGGTTTGCTGGGTGTGATCGATCCCAGGATGGAATCACTGATCCCGGTCGGCAGCATGGTCATTGCCAGTGCGATGAACTCGAGTTCGCTGGCTCTGGAGAGATTCCGTTCGGAGTTGACATCCAACGTCGGCTTCATCGAAGCCGGTCTGGCCTTGGGCGCGGCTCCCGCCAAGGTCGTAACCCCTTACGTTCAGGCCGCGGTACGGGCCGGTATGATCCCACGTATCGATACTCTGCGGGCGCTGGGAATCGTTTGGATTCCCGGCCTGATGGCGGGCATGGTGCTGGCCGGCAGCGATCCGGTGTACGCGGCGATCTATCAATTCGTGGTTGTGGGTATGATCTACGCCGCTTCGGGCTTGACCTCGATGATCGCGACGCTTTTGATCCGGGCGCAGGCGTTCTCTGAAGCGGAGCAACTGTTGATCGAGACCGGTCGTGCGTGACGGCGAACCCGAGTTGGAGCTGGAGATGAACTGGAGAAGTTTCGGCAATGGCGGTTTGAAGGTTACCGAACTGTGCCTCGGCACTATGACCTTGGCGGTTCAGGCTGATCTGGGGACGAGCTACGCAATCCTGGATGCAGCTTGCGAGCGCGGCGTCCGATTTCTCGACCCCGCCGACCGCTACCCGGTACCCATAAAGCTCGCGACGGCAGGCGATACCGAGCGGCTGGTAGGGCGCTGGCTGGCGGAACGCGGTGTCCGAGACGACCTGGTCCTCGCGTCGAGAGCCTATCCGCGGGCTACGCAGGTCGAGTTGCCAGACGGACTGAAGGAACACCTCGATCGCGCCTGGTACCAGTTGCCGAGACGTCCACCCGAGCTCGACACACCGCGAATCCCCGACTTTCACACTGTAGTGAGCTGAGCCGCACGGAGGTTCGCATGCTGCAGATCGACGGCCGCACGCTGACGCTGGAAGATGTCGCTCGAGTAGCATGGGGCGATGAGAGAGAAATCGCGCTGACCGCGCGGGCTTGCCAGGCGATCGATGATTCTCGGCAGGTCATCGAACGGTCCCTCTCGAGTGGTGAGGCGATCTACGGCGTCACCACTGGGTTTGGACGGCTGTCGGAGGTACTGATCCCGCCAGAACGGCGCCTCGAGATCCAGGAGAACCTGATTCGCAGTCACTCGAGCGGACTCGGCGTCCCCCTGGCGCGGGAGATTAGCCGCGCCATCATGCTCCTGCGAGCCAATTCACTCGCCCGTGGCAACTCGGGTATCCGACGCGAGGTGGTCGAGCTTCTCCTCGCCTGTCTGCGGCATGGGCTCGACCCCGTAATCCCGGAGTTCGGGTCGGTTGGCGCCAGCGGTGACCTGGCCCCGTTGGCGCACGTCGCACAGTGCCTGATGGGGGAGGGCTCGGTGCACGGTGATCCGGATCCCCGGTCGGCCGCCGCGGCGCTGCGCGAGGCGGGATTGCAGCCGCTGCGCTTGCTTGAGAAAGAGGGCCTCGCCCTGATCAATGGAACACAAGCAACGACCGGCATCGGTGCCCTCACGCTACTCCGGGCTGAAGCGGCGGTCGAAACGGCGGAGATGGCCGGCGCCACGTCGCTGGAAGGCCTAAAAGGAACTCCCACGCCTTTCGATGAACGGGTCCACGCCAATCGACCGCACCCAGGCCAGATAACCAGCGCCGCCCGCCTTCGCGCTCTGCTGGCGGATAGCGAGATCCGCGAATCGCACCGTTTGGGCGATCCTCGCATTCACGATGCCTATTCGCTTCGCTGTATGCCTCAGGTACATGGCGCCGCCCGCGAAGTGTTGAGCTTCGTACGGAAGATCCTCGAGGTCGAGATCAACAGCTCGACCGACAATCCTCTGGTTTTCGCCGACCCGGCCGAGATAATCAGCGCTGGCAATTTCCATGCGCAACTGGTCGCCGAGGCACTCGATTTCCTCACGATCGCCTGCACCGATTTGGCGTCGATTAGTCAGCAGCGCCTTGAACGCCTTCTGAATCCCGACCTCTCCGGGCTTTCCGCTTTCCTCGCCCGGGATCCTGGTGTTGAGTCGGGCTTCATGATCGCTCAGGTCGCCGTGGTGGACATCTTGGCGGAGATGCGCGTGCTGTCCCATCCAGCCAGCGTCGACTCGGTCACCACTAGCGCGAACAAGGAAGACCACGTTTCAATGGGGATGGCGGCTGCTCGCAAAGCGAGGCGCGCCGTCGAATGTCTCCAGTATGTGCTGGCGGTGGAATTGGTCTGCGCTGCACAAGCTCTGGAGTACCTCAAACCTCTTCAGCCTGGAGTCGGGGTCGCCTCCGGCTACAAGCTCGTGCGCGAATATGTACCTCCCCTCGATGGTGATCGTATGCTGAGCCCCGACATCGAACGAATCCGCGGTGTAGTCGCCGACGGCGGATTCCGTGATCTGGTCATGACCGTCACAGCTGATCGTTGAGGTCGGGAGGCGAAGTGAGGTTGAAACAGGCCGTCCTGGCCAGTCGTAAGGCGGAATGACCGCGATTCGACAAACCCGAGAACGTCGAGAGTACGGCGAATGGGCGTGATTTCTTGGATCATCTTCGGGTTCATCGCCGGCGCGATTGCCAAGATCCTGCATCCCGGCAAAGACCCCGGCGGCTGTCTCATCACGATCCTCTTGGGCATCGGTGGCGGCGTTGTCGGAGGCTACATCGGAACGAAGATGGGTTGGGGCAGGGTGGCGGGGTTCGACTTGCGGTCGCTTGGACTGGCGGTACTGGGCTCGTTGATCATTCTCGTCGCCTGGCGGCTTCTTTTTGGCCGCTCGCGCTGATCTCGATCTTCACACACCCAGTGGAACAGACTCCGCGCAAAAGGAATGTCCCGAACGCCTATTAATTAGCACTATCATCTTTACGTTTGTAGGATTGCCCACCGAAACTTGAGGGCCCGACGCCCTTCTTCTCTGCGCCCTACTCTGCACGCCGCCCGAGCCGTGGCGAGCGTCGCGGGATGGCAACGGTGGTGCCGATTAAATCCCACACGCTCAATCCGTCGAACCGAGGCCGCTAACCAACCTGCGCCAGCCAGCCGGAGCTGGCGCTAGCCGGACGCTGCGAGCCCTTGGGTCCGCTACCGAGATTCCAGATCCCCGAACCGTCGCTACGACAACCAGTTCCGATCACCGTATAAGGCCGACGGCGAGTCCGAACGGTGACGAAGCTAACGAAGTGGTCCAGGTGGTGGTAAGTCCGGATCGGGGACCTGGCGGAGATGACGTACCGATCGAAGCGTTCGGAAAGGCTGGCACGATGCTAGCTGATATCTTATCTGAACCCGCCGAGCATGCGAAATGGGTGACCTCCCAGGGGACCCTATCGAATCTGTCAAACCCCGCCGGAGGCTGTTGAGAAGGTCTATGACATTGCTGAAGTGTAAGAAAGGTCACACACTCATCGACGTTGCAGTCGTCATAACGCTTTTGGCGACGGCGGTGAGTACTGCGGGACCTTTGACCCGGCGTGTCATCGCCCGTTACCAGCTCAATACGGCAGCGCACGTTCTGACGGCCGATCTGGTGCGCGCCAGGGTCAGCGCGATCAAAGCCAATGCCGTGACCTCCTTCTACAGAACCTCCGACCGGTACTACCGGGCTTCCGGACACCCGCGCCAATTGCCTCGGATGGTGCGCTTCACTGACGCGAGCGCGGATTCTCTCGCCTTCAACGGTCTCGGTGCTTTGCAGGACGGAGTGAGCCGTCGCTTCGAGCTGTACAACACGTTCGGCGAATCGGTCGAGATTCGGGTCTATGCCGGTGGTGGCCACGAGGTGGTGAAGCCATGAAGGGGAACCGCGGCTTCAGCATCGTGGAGCTCATCGTCTCAATGACGATCTTCAGTTTTGGCGTTTTGGGTGGGGTAGCTCTTCTCGAGACGGGTTTCCGTTGGGAGGGCCGGGCGGAGCTGACGACGCAATTGACGGTCGCAGCAGAGATGAAAGTCGAGGAGCTGAAGGCACTCGCCGGTACGGACCTGGCTGATACGGTCCAAATCGAGTTGGGCGGTTCGCTCGAGACAGATGTTGCCAATCACTTTGACAGATTCGAGCTAGACGGTCGGACATACAAGAGACGCTGGTCTGTGGAGGACGGGCCGAGCGGTACGCGCCGGGTGACGGTCCGGTCCGAGATCATGGTGGGAAGGGTCGTGGGGCAAGCTGACTTGTGGACCTACGTGATCCATGATTAGGAATTGTCGCCGGTCTCGCTGCGGAGATGCTGTGGGCTTCACGCTCGTCGGCATGATGGTGGCGTTCGTTGTCCTGGGACTCGTTCTATCGCCTTTGATTCGCACATTGCTCACGGCGCAAGAGGGATTCGTCAGGAGTAGGCAAAGGGCGCAGACGGCGAGCAGCGTACGATATGCTCATCTGGCGCTGACGCGGTTCCTGCGCAATGCGGGTAGCAGCCCATACGGCGTCCCGATTCAGGGTATCGATCCCGACCCGCGTGGTGATGGCGTTTTCGACGATATCCGCCTGCGAGCCGACTTCAACCCGGCCGACGGAGACACGGACGACCCGGGCGAAGATGTGACGTTCTACGTGCGAGCCGATACCATGTTCATGCGCTCGGCAAACGGGGTGGAACAGCCCTACCTGATCGGTGTGGATTCTCTGGCTTTCGAGTACTTCGATTGGAGAGGGGACGTGATCACCAACCCAGACCGCGTGGCGGAGCGTGCTGCATCTGCTCGGCTCGTCGTGCGCGGCCAGGCGGGACCGGCGGCCAAGCCATCGATTCGAACGCTCGCGGGTCAGGTTCGACTGATGAACGGGGGTTAGCAAG
>JASFLD010000345.1:0-5166 GCA_050118275.1 Gemmatimonadales bacterium | reverse complement strand
ACGACCCGAGCAACAACGCTCTGCTCTTCCCGCCGCCCTCGGACCAGAACGACTGCGTCGCCTGTCACCAGGACGATTACGACGCACAGCACTCTGGCAGCGGCTTCCCCACCACCTGCGTGGACTGTCACACGCAGACGACCTGGACGGGCGCCACGTTCCAGCACGATCAATACTTCCCGATCAACTCCGGAATCCATTCCGGCAAGTGGAATGGTTGTGACACCTGCCATAACGTGCCGAACGACTACACGATCTTCACCTGTTTCGCCTGTCACCAACACGCTCAGGCACGAATGGACAGCAGACATGCCGACGTGGTGGGTTACAGCTATGAGAGCACTGCCTGTTACTCCTGTCATCCGAACGGACGCAGATAGGAACGAGAATGCATGCGAGGTGTCGTCATGAATAGACCGATCATCACTCTCGCCATTCTGGCAGCCGGGATCGGCCTGCTTTCCAGGCCGGCGATTGGTCAGGAACGCGTTAGCGCCGTCGTGGAGTACATCGCCGGTACGAACATCTATCTGGGCGTCGGGACGGAAGCCGGAGTCGGCGTCAACGACACCCTGGTGGTCTATGCCGATGGCGGAGCGGAGCCACTCGGCGCCCTCGTCGTGATCGGTTCGTCGCAGGGACGATCGATGGCGACCTTTGCCGGAGATCCGTTTCCCGTGACGCGTGGTCGCGTACTGGACATCGCGCTGAATCCAAGCTTCGAATCGAGGTCGGAAGCAATTCCGGAGTCGGCGCCTGCAAGCGCTACCAGACAGCTCCGTTCACCCACTAGCGCGAGCGTCTCACCGCGCGCCAGCGGACGCCTCTCGGTGGACGTTAACATGATAGAGTCCACAACCAAGCTCGGCGACGACGAGACTGCAAACATAGACCGGCGATTCACGACGCCCGCCATCCGGTTGCGCATGGCCATCGCGCAGTTGCCCGGCGGCCTCACGTTCAACACGAACTTCCGCGCGGCCTCCCGATTCACCAGTGCTGATGCGATCGAGCCTCGACAGTCGTTCCGAATCTATCAGGCGAGCCTCGAGAAATCGTTCGAGAGCTATCCCATTCAAATGCAGGTGGGGCGCTTCTACAATCCCTTCGAGAGTTTCAGTGGGTACTGGGACGGCCTGCTGGTCCACTTTGGTGAGGAAGGATTTGGCATTGGCGGTGCTGTAGGTTTCCAGCCCTATCTGTCAAACGAAGATTTCAGCACCGACGTTCCGAAGTACACCGCGTTTCTCAACTACCGAAAGAGTAGCGGCGCCGTCCGTTACTACGCCGATCTATCGGGCCACATGCTGCAACCGAGGAGCGGACTGCCCCAGCGCACTTATCTGGGGTTGTCGCAGCGCTTCTATTGGCATCGACTACAGTTGAGTCAGAGATTGCAGGTTGATCGTCACCCCATCGACGAGAAGTGGGTCATCAGTCAATTGGATGTGCGGTCGTCCATTCCGATCGGCGGACAACTCTCCCTGGTCGGCCAGTATTCGATGAGGCGCCCATTCATTATATCACGGCCGGACGACCCCATCGCGGCCAAGAGCGAACGGGCCTCGGCCGGTTTCACCTACTACCTGTTCAGTGGTACGTTCGGGGCGGACCTG
Source organism: Gemmatimonadales bacterium (assembly GCA_050118275.1). GTDB lineage: Bacteria > Gemmatimonadota > Gemmatimonadetes > Palauibacterales > KS3-K002 > JASFMO01. The sequence continues at coordinate 3,550 of JASFLD010000345.1, read as the reverse complement.
ACGGCGAATCGCTGGGATGATTCTGATGTCAGCTTCACGTACGGTTCTCACTTCAGCTTTCCGCGAACGCCGCTGCTCGGGCTCGGGTTTCGCGCCGCTGGCAGCTACTGGAAGCGGGAAGACATCACGACGCTGTATATCTCGCCGGGAATTCAACGTTCATTCGGCAGGCTGCAATCCGAGCTGTCCTATCAACGGTACGTGACGGAGCGTGCATCGCAGTCCAACGTCTCGGACGCGCTCGAGCTGTTCGTCACCTTCCCGATCGGACGGCGGCTGTACTACACCCTCCAGGGACGCACCCAGTGGGGCGATACCCTGGAGAGCAACAGCCTATACACGGGCTTCTGGGTCAGCTTCTGAGTCGATGGCTTCCAAGCTGGCGGTGACGAACGGCGTTGCGCCGTCACCGTTGCGCGACCATTGCTCGGCCAGCTCGATACCCCTGCTGAAGTATCCGCCGTACGGCGAGTCGGGGCAGTTACGCTCGAGAAACTCATAGATCTTGATAGCGCCGTCCCAAGCCCGGGCCCGCAGCGATGCGTCCGCCACTTTTAGCATACAGTTGATCGCCACCGAATCGGTTGGGTCTTGCATGATTCGCAGCGCCGATGCCTTGGCCGCCATCCCGAGGTCTTTGCGTTCCATCAGTCGTCGGATGATGGCGCGCATCTCCTCACGATTCAGGTCCATACCGCGGACGTCCGGCCAAAGCTCGCGGAATAGACCAGCGGCCAGTTCCCAATCGCACTCGCGTGCGGCGGCTTCTGCGGCGGCACGGCCCTGAACGATCCAATCATGGCGTTGTCCGTTCTGGAGACCCAGGACGATCGCTCGCAGAGTGTCGGAACGGAGGAGCCTCGCGGTGTCCACCGGGTCACGACGACCGTGCATCCCGTTGTCTCCCTTTCCGCCTCTGCCCCCGTCCCCGCCATTGCCTTCGCTTGTGCCGCTGACTCTGTTCTCGTTCCGCGAATCGTTGCCATCCATCCCAATACTACTCGCTCGCTCGGCCAGTCGGTTGCCGTTGCCCGGCGCCGCATGCGTGCTCACCGCCTCGAGTCCTCGTGATACTGCCTTCAGACGACTCAGTCCCAGCTGTCGCGCATTCCCGGTCGCACTGCCCTGAGGCAGGAAGACGACTCGCTCCGGCTGCGCCGCCGAGTTCGTCGCCGCCGCGCCGTTATCAGCGTGCTCGAAGTTCTCGCGATACCAACGTGCGTGGTGATGCTTCGCCCAATGACGATCGACCAACCCGGAGAACATGCCCTGCAGGCCCTTACGGCTGCTGGCCGGGATCGTGGCCATGAACATGTGACCGAAGATGAAGGGGGTGGCGAGGACGGCCAGGCCGAAATGGATCAACCACGCCAGAAGGGCCGTGCCCGATATCCACATCGTCAGACCGGTGACGATATAGATGGGGTAGGTCGACATGACCATCATGAAGTTCAACTTCTGCGCCGCGTTGAACTTGCCCTGCTCAGGAAGCTTAACCCGGCTACTGATCGCCGCGAATCCCATCAGGAGCAGCCATTTGACGTCGGCGAACACCCAAACCCACGCCTGCTTGACGTTGTTGAAGTGTATCCTCACGTCACCCACGCTTCTCAAGACCGCCAGAGCCGGAAAGGCGATGAGGCAAACGCCCGAGATGCGGTGTGCCCAGGAAACAACCTCACGGTACGGCCGGAGAGGATCGGGGTTATAGACGACGACGAGCACAAGAGCCGTCGCATAGCAGACCAGGAACGGGATCGCAATCGCCCAATGTACCCTTCGCTCTGCTACCCGAAAACGCAAGATTCGCTCACCCTGAGCCGCCAGCCTCGTTCGGCCGTTTCGCATGGCCCCTCCCCCCGTTTCGAAGCTCGTCCGAATCACATCTGCAACACTTGCGCAGGGTCATGATCTTCTTTCCTAGGTCGCTCCGCGTCGCCGAGCGCTGCAGAAGATCGCTCTCTTTGCTGTAGCTGACCTGCAGGCAGACCCTGGGCCTGTGGCCATACGAAATGGGGCAAGAGTCAGACCGTGGGCGCGCATGGGGTGGAGCGATCGGCAGCCTGATCAGGGCGGGGCCGTATCGAGGGGCAGCCGGGCCGGCTCGCCGTCGACCGGGTGGATTCGTCAGCCACTGTGAAGGGGGAAACCGTGTTATTGGTAGAGCGCTCGATTATGTATGAAGACGGCGGCTGGGCGTCCACGAACAGCGGCCGGAGGAACTCCGAGCGGTCGCATCGCCCCGAGGCAGCGGCCACCCACGGTCTCGGTGAAGGTTAGAGATGGTAGCCACGCCCGGCCCGTGTGGGCCAAAGGCCGTCGTACCTCGGCGGCCTTCGGCTTTTACAGTGTGATCCATGCCACCCGACGCTCACGTCGAGCAGCATATCGTCGGGCTATCGTTCGATCCCGACCAGCTCGAGATCGAATGTGAGCTGCCTACCGGCCAGCGGGTGATTGGCATCGAGAGTCACAGCCGACCCGGTAACATCGGTCACGGTGAGTGGTACCGTCTGCCCGTCGGGTCGTTGGAACGCCAGTCGCTGACCTATTTCCGGATCGATCTCGGCCGGAAGGTTCTCTCGCTCGACTTGAAACACCAACTCTTCGTGGTGGGGGCCGTACGCTTCGTCGGCTGGAATCTGAACGGTCTTCTTCTCCCCCGTCGTCATCCCTTCGACGGCCTGCTCGAACCCCGTGATCACCTGCTGCTCACCGAGAGTGAACTTGAGTGGCTCGCGCTGAGCCGAAGAGTCGAATACCGTTCCATCCGTTAGTTTGCCCGTGTAGTGGACGCTGACCGTATCGCCGTTCTTCGCCTGCTCCATTCATCCCCCTAAGTAACGATTTGCTGTGCGAATCCGATCGCGTCACCGGATCAGCTTACTGGGCGTCCGCCCGCACAACGTTCTCTGCCTTGAGACCTCTCTTGTCCTCCACCACGTCGAATTCGACCTGCTCGCCTTCCTCGAGAGTGCGGAAGCCTGACCCCTGGATCGCGGTGTGGTGGACGAAGACGTCGGGCGCGCCCTCCCGCGTAATGAAGCCGTAACCCTTCTCCTTGGAGAACCACTTGACGGTGCCTCGCTCGCGACTCATCGAACCGATTCCTCTTCTAAGCGCTGATTGTGTCCACGCACACCGTGTGTGGGACTCACGGCCCGTCTTGTCACAGGCCCAAAACAATCAACACCGGAATCCGGCGCGTTCTCGGATCCCGATGCCGCTCACAGCTTCACCGAGGGACCACGACCTCGCCGTCGTCCTCTCGACATATATCGCACCATAACACGCACGGGACGTGCTGTCTAGCCCCGCTTGTCGTCGTCGACGCTTGACGAGAGGCGCGTCCGACCATTCAGCGTGGTTCGGTCGCGGCGGGAAGGCGTTCGGCAAATCTTCGAAAGCAGGGGCAGAGCATCTCTGAAAATCTCGGCGGTTCGGGATACTCGACAAAGACTTCGTCGTCGTTGTCGGTGCCGAACAAGGAATCGACGAATGATTCCGCAATCGATTCCACGAAGTCCTCGCAATAACGGCCGGCGAACCT
>JASFLD010000344.1:0-5192 GCA_050118275.1 Gemmatimonadales bacterium | reverse complement strand
TCGGGCCGCGAACTGGTCATGCTGCGCTACCGGCTGAACTATCTGTACACGCTGAACGGCTCGGTGCAGGAGGGAGACGAAGCCTGGCATACGTTCCAGTGGCTGATCGGTCGGGGCCTGATCCCCATCGGACGCAGCTTCGGGATCGGCGTCGACGCCGCCGTCTTTCTGCGGAAAAGCCACTACAACTGCCTGATCGAAGTAGAGGGAGAACTTTACCAATGCACGTACCAGGAGCAGAGAAACCCGGAGTTCAGGGTGTATGGCTCTTGGGACGTAGGGCAGTGATTCGGCTGGAGCGCGCCGAGGTCCGGTCCTCGCGGTCCTCGGGCGCCTGCAGGCGGTCGGCCTCGGCCTTGCCCGACATCGACGAGGTCGCCAGTGAGCCGACGCGAGGGGGGGACAGGGACACCACCGCGACGGGCTCAGCGTTTTAGCCCGAAGCCTCGACGCTGTTTCGGAGTGACGCTACTCGGTGCGTGGTTTTTGTGCGACAGTGAGCTCGCCATCGATGGCGTCCCGCCAGCAGTCCGGGGCACCCTCGAGTCAAATGGGCGGCTTACTGCAGTCGCTTCTGCAGCAGGAACTCCAGAGTCCTGACCACGCAGTTACCGAAGCACTCCAGTACCTCGGCGAGGTCTAGGGGGGGAGGCGGGGGCTCGGCCACTGCCGGGGCGGCCTGGGCGGTCGACGGCTCGGGTTCCGGCCGCGCTGCCGAAGGTCCCGTCTCTGCGTGTGCGGCGGAAGGTTCCGGCTCTGGCCGCGCTGCCGAAGGCTCGGGCTCGGGCTCCGCCGCTGAAGGCTCGGGCTCGGGCTGTGCCGCTGAAGGCTCGGGCTCGGGCTGTGCCGCTGAAGGCTCCGGCTCGGGTTGTGCCGCCGAAGGCTCCGGCTCGGGTTGTGCCGCCGAAGGCTCCGGCTCGGGCTGTGCCGCCGAAGACTCAGGTTCGGTCTGTCGCGCCCTGCCGGAGATCATGGGTATCCAGTCGTTCATCGAAGCGGCGGCGTCGGGCTGCGTGCTTGCGGTTGTCGGCGCGGCCTGTGCGGCGGATGCTCCGCCACCAGCCACCCGCGCCATGCCATTAGACAGTCGGGAAACCAGCTCGACCAACCAGTCGGCAGCAGGACTCGACGAGCGAAGCAGGGTGAGGACGTCTTGCTGTGAGAGCTGACCGCTGCGTTGAAGCACCGTCAATGTGTAGAGGGATTCGGGCGTGATGAGACGAATCTGATGAGTCTGCTTCTCGTCGAGGATGGCCTTCTCGAGGTGGTTGACCTGGAGGTCGGGATGTGCGACGACGTAGAGGCCCAGGGCCAGCGTCCAGTTGGGAATGACGCCGTCGGCGATCAGCCTCTCGACGCTGCGCGCCAGCGAAGGCCTTTGGGCCGCGAACGTCTCGCGGCTCTTGACCTCGACCACGATGTGCAGGCCCCATGGCGAGGTCCAGCGGCCATCGAAGCCCACTTGACCGGGCAGCCATTCGTACGGGCCGAAAGTGACGTCGAAGCCGAGCAGGCGCCCATAATGGTTTATCAGGTCGCGCATGGCACGACCGTGTTGTTCATCGGGGCGGCTGCGACACTGGTCTATGTAGTCGCGGAGCAACGCGGCATCCGTGACATTCTCGACGAGGTAGGCACGGAACCGTTCCCGGGCAGGGTCCTCGATGCTCGAGTCGTCGAGCCGGCCGGTCAGGGCCAGCACGTCATCGATGTGGGCTGCGCTCATACCCCCGCTGGAGCGTTCGACGCCGTAGTGCCAGCGTAGCGAGTTTTTGACGATTGACGATTCAAATGGGGCAATCGGAGCACGAAGTCAAGTATCCCTTCGATCTCGGTCCACCACGAACGGCTATTGTGCGCGCTCGGCCATCATCACCCCAATCGTAAGGAGACAGCAAGGTTCGGGCCGCAGCGCAGGGGCAAGTCTCATGCCGCTCAGCGGACGAGGTCGTTGATCTGAACTTCACCTCTATGCCGGAAAGCGACGTTCTGTCCGCCCAGGGATGTCTGCAGTCGTAAACGCGTGTCCAGCTCGTAGCTGACCTTTCCCCGACCCAAGAGAGCCCGTGCGGCGGCCCCTGCGCCCTCCCAGGTGAAGGAGGCGGGAAGTCTGATGACCGTGTGGGAGGCGGGTGCGAGCGGCACGCCAGAATCGAGAGCAGCGGTGCCGAAGTGGGTGTCCTCGAGGTCTAGCGCTGCCTCGATCCGGGTTGTCTGGATCTCGTAGGCGTTCGGATTGTAGACATCGAGCAACAGAACGAGGCTGACTCCGGACAGATCGAGCCCGGAGATCTCCACCATGTCCAACTCGACCGTCGGTTGCTCGAAGCTCAGCTGCCTGAGCGCGGCACACGAGCCCAGAAACAGCGCGGCTGCCGGTAGGAACAGCCTGAGCCAGGGCCGTGAACGAACTCCAAGAGTCATCGAAGCCATGCTCCCAATCTTGACGAGCTGACGCCGCAAGCGCTAGCAGTTGATCGGAGTCCAGGCAATCTGATCAGGGCAACCGGACCCCGCAATGTAGACGCAACATGGACAGGCATCCATTGAAACTGGACACAGTTTGTGCGTACTTATCTGTATATATTTTGTCGACTTTTGGTGCGGGCGGACGCTTGACGCCGTAGCGCGCCCCTGCCAATATGGCCTGAAAGATGTTTCGATCGATGGAGACGAACGGAGTGACGCGAAGGCGTCGACTTGCACTCTTCGTGCTGCCTACGGTGCTTTATCCAGGTGCCCGCCTGCCGTTGCACGTTTTCGAGGCACGCTACAGGCAAATGGTGGCCCGCTCCCTAGAGTACGACCGACGATTCGGGTTGTTGTTTCATCGCGAAGATCTTTACGGTCCGTTCCGCGTCGAGGCCGGGCGCGTGGGCTGCGTCGCGGAGATCGCTTCCTTCAGTCCGTTGCCCGACGGTCGTTCCTTGATGTTGACGGAGGGTGTCGAACGGTTCCGAATAGTGGATGGCCTAGAGTCGGAGACGCTCTATCACGAGGCGTTGGTCGAAGAGTACCCTGACCACGAGGATGTCGACGCCGAGCTCATCGTGCGACGACAGCGTTCGGTCGAGTTGTTCAAGACGTTACTTCGCTCGCTGTCGGAACCGGCCCTGGAGTCGCTGAGTTTCGATTCGCGGCGCGACGTATCGTTCGATATCGCGGCGGCGATCGAGATTGACCCTGTCTGGCACCAGGACCTGTTGGAGTTGCGCAGTGAGAAAAGGCGGCTGGATCAGATCGACGCCCTGGTTGGCGCCGTCTTGAAGGCAGGCCTGAACGACGAGGCGGATACCGAGTAACATGGGTGAGGTCGGGAGCGGGACGGACGGTGAGCCCGCCCCGCGGCGATCGTAGGATCGGGAGTCCTCGATATCAGTCCAGAGACGTCGTGCCTGATAGCGACCTGCGCGCCGCTCACCAGGCGATGCCGTAGTCTTCTCCGTAGTTGCTCGACCCACCCCAGAACGAGCCGTGTTCCCAGTCGAAGTAGATCGCGTTCATCGGGCCCGAGGTCAGGCTCCGATACGTGAGATCGTAACCCATGTCCCGCAGCTTCGTGCGCACCCAGTCGGGGACGGCCTCGTTCAGCAACAGCCGGCCCGGCTCCGATGCGTGATCACGGAACGAGTTCCGCATTTGATAACTGTTGAAGTTGGCCGCTTCGGCGGCCTGCTGGACGTTCATGCCGAACTCGACGACGTTCAGGAAGAACTGTAGGCTGTTCTGGTCCTGGGTATCGCCGCCTTGGATCGCGAAGGACAGAAACGGTTTGCCGTCCTTGAGGGCCAGGCTTGGCGTGAGCGTCGCGCGGGGTCGCTTGCCGGGCTCGATCACGTTGAAGGGATTCTCGGCCGGGTCGAGGACGAAACTCTGCGCGCGCTGGCTGATTCCGATTCCTGTGTTGCCGGCGATCACGGCGGGCACCCAGCCGCCGCTTGGCGTGACCGAGACGACCCAACCCTCCTCGTCCACGGCCTGAATGGACGTCGTTCCCAGGTAGAAAGACTCCTCTAGCTCGCGCCTTGCCTGTTCGATGTCCCCGTCGGTGGCAGGAGGCCATTGTGTCTGCCAGCCTTCCAAGTACCGCAAGTAGGGATTGCTGCCACCCTGGAACGGATAAGGGTCGCCAGGCCCGATGTTCGGGTCGTTCTTCTCCCAGCCAATGAGTTTGGCCCGCTGCTTGGCGTAGTCCTTCGAGAGGAGGCCGGCGATGGGTTCTTCCGGAGGGAAGTACGGGTCGCCATAGTAGAAGTCGCGATCGGCAAAGGCCAGGTTCATCGCCTGGTAAAGGGTATGAATGTAGCGGGCGCTGTTGTAGCCCATCGACTCGAGGTCGAAGTTCTCGAGGATGTTCAACGCCTGTAGCAGGACCGGCCCCTGCACCCAAGTGGTCAGTTTGTAGACCTCAATGCCCTTGTAGGTCGTCATCACCGGCTCTTCGATGTGGACCTGCCATTTGTCCAAGTCTTCCGTCGTGATCAGCGCGCCCTCCTCGCGGGCTCCGCGTACGAACTCCTCGGCGATGTCGCCTCGGTAGAACCGGTCGTAAGCCGCATAGATGGCTTCCTGGCGGCTGCGGCCGCCGTCGAGCGCCTGGCGCTCGGCCTCTACCAGCTTGCGCAGCGTAGCCGCCAAGTCCGGCTGCTTGAATATCTCGCCCGCGTTGGGCGCTTCGCGCTCCTCGCCTTGGTGTGGTAGATAGACTTTGGAGGAGTACTTCCACCGCTTGATCCGCTCCTTGTTGCGCTCGATCGAGTTGGCGGCCTGGGCCTCGATGGGATAGCCATCCGCCATCTGGATGGCGGGCTCCAGCACTTCCGCCAGGCTGAGGGTGCCGTATTCGGCCAGCATGGTCATCAGAGCACCCGGAGTACCCGGCGTCACCGCTGCCAGCGGACCGAGGTCGGGAGGGTAGCGGTGACCCTTTTCCTTGTAGAAGTCGACCGTAGCGCCGGTCGGCGCGACGCCGAGCCCATTGATGCCGATCACCTTACGACTGTTGGGGTTGTAGATGAGCGCCTGCGTTTCGCCGCCCCAGCTCAAGACGTCCCACATCGTCGACGTAGCGCCGAGCATCGCGCAGGCGGCGTCGACCGCGTTGCCACCCTTGTTGAACATCATGGCGCCAGCGGTCGCGCCCAACGGTTTGCCCGTGATGGCCACCCAGTGACGACCGTGGAGGACCGGCT
>JASFLD010000343.1:0-5194 GCA_050118275.1 Gemmatimonadales bacterium | reverse complement strand
CGCTGCAACGGGCGAAGGAGCTCGGTGCCTCGACGGGCTTCTTCTGTTGCACCGAGCCGGGTCGAGAGATGCATGACCTCGTGGACGTATGCGTGGTGCCGCTGGTCGGTCCGGAAGTCATCGCTGGCTCGACCCGCATGAAAGCCGGGACGGCGACTAAACTGGTTCTGAACATGATCACTACGGGCGCCATGATCCGGTTGGGGAAGGTGTATGGTAACCTGATGGTGGATCTGCGGACGACGAGCCGGAAACTGGTCGATCGCAGCCAGCGCATCGTGATGGCGGCGGCCGGCGGTTCGCGCGAAGAGGCCCAGCGTGCGCTGGAAGCCGCCGGCGGATCGGCGAAGCTGGCCATCGTCATGAAGAGCGCCGCGCTGAGTCGAGAGTTGGCGGAGCTGTACGTCGAGGAGTCGAACGGCTTCGTCCGCGGGGCACTGGCAGCAGCCGATGAGGTGCGCAACACGCGTGGCGCGGGCGATCCCTATCGTCATTATCCGGCGGTCCCGCCGAGCGATCGTAGCATCGCGATCGCCGTCCAGGCATTGCAGCGACTGTCCGAGTGGCTATCAGGCGCGGTCGGGGATGCGGCGGATGAACGGCTGAGCGCCCGACCGGCCGACGGGAAATGGTGCGCGAAAGAGCATGTCGAGCATTTGATCGACGGGAACGTGCGCCAGATCCGCATCATCTCGATGATGCTCGCCGAAGACGATCCTGCGATCGCTAATCGCGATGATGATGAAGAGAATCGGAAAGTGCTCGAGAGCGGAGCCCGAGAGGCTGCTTTCGCGTCGCTGCTGGCGCGGCTGCGTGAAAGTCGCGCCGAGCTGGTCGCGCGAGTCGAGGGCCTCCCTCACTCGTCGTGGTGCCGGAGCGGGGCTCACGAGCTGTACGGACCAATTTCCGTTTACCAGGTGGTGCGGCACATGGTCTGGCACGATTACAGGCACCTCCAGGCGATCCGTCGCCTGGTGAATAGCTAGATCGGGCGAGCCGATGCATCGTTACCTCGGACTCATGTCGGGTACGTCGCTGGATGGTCTGGACGCCGCGCTAGTCCAGGTGGAAGAACTGGAAGGCCGTCTGGGAGCGTGGTTGGAGGCGTTCGTGTCCGTGCCCTTCACGGATGAACAGAGAGAAGCCATCAAAGCAGGCCTGGTAGGGGATGCGCGCGACCTCTGTCTGCTGAACTTTCGGCTGGGAGATTGGTTCGCGGACGCGGCGCAGCAACTGCTCGATTCCGCCGGAGTGCGGGCCGATGAACTGTCGGCGGTGGGTAGCCACGGCCAGACTATCTGGCACGAGCCGCCGGCCGGCGCGGTGCGTGGCGCTACCTTACAGTTGGGCGAACCGGCGGTGATCGCCGAGCGATTGTCCGTTTTCGTGATCTCCGATTTCCGCGCACGCGACATGGCGGCACAAGGTCAGGGGGCTCCTCTGGTGCCGATGATCGATCAGTTGCTCTTCGCGCTGCCGGATGCCTGGCGGGCTTTGCAGAACATCGGCGGCATGGCCAACGTGACTCTGGTGCCGCCCGAAGGATCAAACGAGGCGGTGATCGCGTTCGACTCGGGACCCGGAGTGGCGGTCATCGATGGCGTGGTCGAGATCGTCTCCGGGGGAAGCGAGCGCTACGATGCCGATGGGCGTCGGGCCGCTCGCGGGACGCCACATCCTGGCCTGCTGAACGAGTTGCTGAACGACAGCTACTTCAGGCAGAAACCGCCCAAGTCGACAGGCCGGGAGAGATACGGCGCGGCGTACGCCGAGGCTCTGGTGCGCCGGGGCAGGGAGCTGGGATTGAGCGACGACGACGTGGTAGCGACAGCCACGGCGTTGACGGCGGTTACGATAGCCGACGGCTACCCGCAGGCGGATGAAGGGCGTCGCCCGACGGAGTGCATCGTCTCGGGTGGCGGGGCTCGCAATCCTGCCTTGCTGCAGATGCTCGCGGAGCGGCTCGCTCCGATTCCGGTCACAGATCTCTCGGCGCTCGGTTGGGATCCTGATGCCAAGGAGGCCGCCGCGTTCGCGATCCTCGCCCACTTGTGTCGCGCTGGAAGGCCGGGCAATGTGCCGTCGGTGACCGGCGCGAGGGGCCCACGGATACTGGGGAAGGTGACGCCGCCATGAACCCGGCTCGACTCGTCTTTCCGGGACTGCGCTGGGGCGATCGGAGCCCCGAGGACCTCTGGCCGGAGGTCCGTCAGGCGCTGGATCTGGGTGTGGGGGGGTTCTGTGTGTTCGGTGGCAGCGTGACCGGGATGCGGGAGATCGTGCCGCGGGCGCTCGATTACTCCGGTCGGCCTCTCTTGTTCGCGTCCGACCTGGAGCGCGGGGCCGGTCAGCAATTGCGAGAGGCAACGCCGCTGCCGCCGGTGGCGGCGTTGGCCGGTCTGGGCGACACCGAGTTGCTGGAGGCGGCCCGGATCACGGCGCAGGAGGCGGCGGCGGCGGGGATCGCCTGGGTACTGGCGCCGGTCGCAGACCTCGATCTCGAGCCTTCCAACCCGATCGTGGGAACGCGAAGCTTCGGCGACAGTCCGTCGCACGTCTCCGATCTCGTGCGCGCCTGGGTGATCTCGGCTCAAGCGGAGGGCGTCATCGCCTGCGCCAAGCACTTCCCCGGTCACGGGCGCACCACGGTCGACTCGCATGCCGATCTGCCGGTCGTCGGAGCCGGCCGCGAAGAACTGGAGACCGACCTGACGCCGTTCCGAGCCGCGATCGAGGCTGGGGTGGGCTCGGTGATGCTGGCGCACGTGCGATACCCGGCACTCGATCCATCCGGCACGCCGGCCAGCCTGTCGCCGAAGATCATCGGCTATCTGCGGGAAGGGTTGGGCTTCAATGGTCTGGTGGCGACCGATGCCCTGGTGATGGAAGCGATCTCGGCCGCCGGCCGCTCGGAGGCCGACGCAGCGATCGAGGCCGTTCGCGCCGGTTGTGACGTCGTGCTCTACCCGCACTCGCCGGCGGATACGGTGCGGGCCCTGAGCGAGGCGCTCGACAAGAACGTTCTCGACGCACAGCGAGTCGCGGAGGCGGGCTACCGGATCGTCGCGGCGGCCGCCTCCACGCGGATAGAGGAGGAGTTGCGCCCCCTCTCGAGCTACGCGCAGGCGCTGGAAATGGCGATGATGTCGGTCCGGCTGATGCGGGGCGGCTGGGCGCGGTTAGAAGCCGGCGTAGTGCTGCAACTACACGTGGTCGATGACGATGAGATCGCGCTGCCGTCGTTCATTGGCGCGCCGGGCCACGTACTCCCGGATCGTGGTCAACTGGCCGAGTCATTGGGTAAGCGCGACGTGGTGGTTGCCGACGGTTCGGTCGCGGAGGCGCAGGCGGATCTGATTGCGCTCTTCTCGGAAGTGAAAGGGTGGAAGCGGCGAGCAAGCTTGGCCGAAAAGTCCATCGAGTCGGTGCGTAACGCACTGGCGAAGACGCCCGATGCGCTCGTCGTTCTGTTCGGCCACCCGCGACTTGTCCAGCAGCTTCCATTCGCGAACAACGTCATCTGTGCATGGTGCGGAGATGTCCTGATGCAGGACGCAGTCGCCGAACGCCTCGTGACGGCTGAATCCTGATGGGTCCGCTCGACTGGCTGGTCATAGGCGTCTATCTCGTCTGCACCCTCTGCATCGGCATCTGGTTCTCCCGGCGCGGTGCGAAGAGCTTTGCCGAGTTCTTCGTCGGCGGCCGCGCGTTGCCCTGGTGGCTGGCGGGCACTTCGATGGCGGCCACCACTTTCAGCGTCGACACGCCGCTCTACGTCACGGGATTGGTGTCGCGCCGCGGCATCGCCGGGAATTGGGAGTGGTGGGCGTTCGCGATCTCGCACGTGCTGATGATCTACCTTTTCGCGCGGCTCTGGCGGCGCAGCGAAGTATTCACCGACATCGAGTTGACGGAGATTCGCTTTGGCGGCAAGCCGGCTGCCCTGTTGCGAACGACGCGCGCCTTCATCATCGCGATCCCCATCAACTGCGTCGGCATGGGCTACGCGATGCTGGCGATGCGGAAGGTGATCGAGGCGTTGGGCCTCTGGGATGCCCTGCAGATCGAGCTTCCCGGGGAGCCGCGCCTCTGGATCGTCGTCGCCATCTCGCTGTTGGTGCTCATCTACGCCGGACTGGCCGGGCTGTGGGGAGTCGTCACCACCGACTTCATCCAGTTCGTGCTGGCGTTGGCCGGCGCTCTGCTCGTCGCGGGATACGCGTTGCCCGATGTCGGCGGTATCCCGGGGGTGAAGGCGGCGCTCCTGGAACGCGGCCTGGGCGATCGGATCGACTTCATGCCCTGGTCGGCAGTTGCGCAACTGTCGATGACGACGTTCCTGGCCTACATCGGCATCCAGTGGTGGGCGTATCGCCTCAGCGACGGCGGTGGAATGTTCATCCAGCGCTTCGTGTCTTCCAAGACGGAAGAGGACGCCAGGAAGGCGGCGTGGTTGTTCAACGTGCTCCACTACGTGGTGCGAACCTGGCCCTGGATCATCGTCGCTCTGGTGGCCGTAGTCCTCTATCCCGGGTTGGCCGACCCGGAGATCGGCTACATCCAGATGATGCTCGACTACCTGCCGGCAGGCCTCTTGGGTCTGGTCGTGGCATCGTTCCTCGCCGCGTTCATGTCGACCGTGTCGACTCAGATCAACTGGGGAGCCAGTTACGTCGTCAACGATCTCTACCTGCGATGGTTTAGACCCGAAGCCACCGACCGAGAGCGCGTTTGGATCGGGCGCCTCGCCTCAGTGGTCATCGTCGGGTTCGCTGCGACGGCGGCTTTCTTCGCGCAGGACATCGGGACGGTCTTTCGTTTCATGATCGCCATCGGCACGGGTCCGGGTGCCGTGCTCATCCTGCGCTGGTTCTGGTGGCGGGTGAACGCGTGGGCCGAGCTGGCGGCGATGCTGGCCGGCCTCCTGATCGCTCTGCTCTCCTACCATCCAGTCTTCGGTGAGATCGACTTCGGGGTGCGAATCGCGGTGACGGCTTTCGGCGCCGCCGCGGTCTGGATCCCCGCCATGTTCCTCACGGCCCCCGAGTCGGAGGAGACCCTCGAGCGTTTCTACCGTCGTACCCGGCCCGGCGGTCCCGGCTGGCGTCGTCAAAGGGAGGCCACGGGCCTGACGGCGCTGCAGGACTTGGGCGGGGATCTGCGGGCGGGCGTTCTGGCCATCGCGCTGCTCGTT
>JASFLD010000342.1:0-5221 GCA_050118275.1 Gemmatimonadales bacterium | reverse complement strand
GGCCGAGCCCAGGGGGAAAGTCGAAGACTTCACGGATCACGGGTACATCGGCCTGCAGAACCACGACGACCGTAGCCCCGTATACTTCCGCGGCATCTACGTAAAGGACATGTCGGGTTAGGCTGCCAGTCGCGGCTCGCGATGTCGTTGGGCAGCCGGACAATTGTCCTTGGGTAGCCCTGTGAGAAGACGGGTGCCCTCCGTCTCTCCGGGAAAACCGCGCGACGGGTGACCTTCGTCGCTTGGAATGCCGTGGAGGCTGGCGCGCGGGGCCCGCCGGATGTCATTATATTGTCCGCAGTAGCGGAAGCGTTTGTTGCTGATCTCGTGCGAATTCGTCGGCTGAGACCTGGCGTGGCACCGTGTCGGTCTCAAGCGACGTTCAGCGAAAGGAGCCCCAACCATGCTCGTCCGTGACATCCTGCGCAAGAAGGGCCACCACGTCGTAACGATCGAGTCGCATCGGACGATTCACGAAGCCATCCAGTCGCTCGTCGCCAACAACATCGGCGCATTGCTAGTATTGAGTGCCGACCAGCAGCTGGTGGGCATCTTCACCGAGCGCGATATCCTTCGAGAAGTCGCCGAGCGCGCGGATCAGCTGAGGGAGACCAAGGTCGGCGATGTCATGACACGCAATGTCATCATCGGCGTGCCCGAAGACACGGTGGAATATGTCATGGGCATCATGACACAGAACCGCATTCGGCACCTGCCGGTGATGGAGGAAGACGAGCTGGTGGGCATCGTATCCATCGGCGATGTGGTCAACACCCACCTGCACAAAGCCCAGTTCGAGAACCGACTGCTGAGGGATTACATACAGGGAGTGACCCACTGAACCGGTTCGGGTCACTCCATACAGACGTCGCCCGGTGGGAGCGTTGCAGCCCGCTTACTCCTCCGGCTGCTGGGCCGACTTCCAGATGACCATCTGACGCTGACCGTCCGGGCTCTCCTCCACCCGGAGCGTCAGCGAGTTGCCATCCTCGATCTGTAGGTCCTCTCTGACCTCCTGAGGGATGGTCAACCTGCCGCCGCTGCCTACGGTTACGTCTGCGTAGTAGAGCGAACGATAGATCCCGGCCATGGATAGCGTTCTCCTTGATCTCCGACGTTCGCGCGACCTGGCCCCTCCGGGCTCTGCGGGCGCGGGCTGCGTGGCCTGGTCGGCTCGAATAAGGCGAATAAACATGTCGAGGCCGTCCGCTTCAGGCAAGAACCGACGAGCCGATTCGTCTGGTGACGCTCAGAGGCCGGAAATCACCTCCCCGCGAGCAAGCGCAGCGCGTACTCCGGTGACGCCCCTTCCTCGTCGTGCTTCAAGTAGGCGAATACGGCGCGACCGCTCGCCGCTTGCTCCGCCATCCAGGCGTGCCAGCCGGTGAGCTCGTCCTCGCTGTACTCGTCCCTGCGCAGTCGGGCGTAGACGAATCGCCCCGTGACGACCCTGGGGGTATCCAGTTGGTCTCCCTCGGAAATACACAAGGCCGCGCCCGCATCGGACAACATCTCGTACACGGCGTCGTCGAACCAGCTCGCGTGCCGGAACTCGAAGGCGAACCGCAGCCGCGGATCGAGTAGGTGGAGGAAATCGGCCAACCGCTCGTCGTCACGCTTGAAGTTGGGCGGAAGCTGGAAAAGAATCGGGCCCAGCTTGTCCTCCAGCAGGCGGCACTGCTCGACAAAGTCTCTGGTCAGTTCTTCTACGTCGCGCAGTCGGCCTTTGTGAGTGATTCTCTGATTCGCCTTCACCGCGAACTTGAACGCGGCCGGCGTTCCATCCCGCCAACCCTCCAGCAGGCTCGCCCGCGGGAAACGATAGAAGGTGTTGTTGATCTCGACGGTGGAGAACTTGCCGGCGTAGTACTCGAGGAACTGCGACTGGGGCAGCTTCTCCGGATAGAAGGAGCCTTTCCACTCGGGATAGGAGTAGCCCGAGGTACCGGCGATGATCTGGCTCTGGCTCATCAGGCGGCAAACCTATGCGGCTCTCAGCGGTCGCACAACGTTGGCGGGGGCTGCCCGAGAGTGGACGAGAGCCCGCGGGCAAGGCGAGGAGATCATGGCGAGACCGACGGAACCGGCAAAGACACCAGCCGGTCTTGTGTTCTGGAACCCGCTCAGCGGTTCACTCGGTTGGCAAAGATTCGCGGCCAGAAAGGAGCGAGGTACGCGGTCACGACGGCGAGCCCGTCGATTGGGTGGCTCGAACGCGGCATTTGACGGGCGAGCACGATGGCAGGAAGATGTAGACCGTGAGAATCCGGGCTGACGCCCGGTCCATCGAATACCGAGCAGTGGAGAGCGACGATGTCGTACCGACTGCCTGACCTGCGCGACCAATGTCTGGCTCGTGATCCTCAGCGCATGCTCCAAAACCTCGCTGGTGACTTGGATCTCAGGTTCTCGGTGGGAATCTGGTACTTCACACCCGGCGGTGGCCGCTTCCACGACCGTTTCGTGCCGGAGGCCGCGCTGGAGGAGCGGCTGGAGATGGCGGCGGAGATGGCCGAGTTGGGCGTCACCGGCCTCGAGGCCCACTACCCCGCCGAGGTGAACGAGGAGAACGCCCACCTCTATCGGCGGCTGCGTGACGAGACGGGCATCCGATTGGTCGCGGTGCCCTTCTCCCACTTCTTCGACAGGCGGTTCGAGTTCGGCAGCCTGTCCAATCCCGATCCAGCGGTGCGAGAGCACGCGAAGCGGATCGCGGTCGGCGCGCTGAAACTGATGCGTGAGCTGGAAGCCGAGGTCGCCATCTCCTGGCCCGGTATGGATGGCTATCGCTACCTGCACGGCACCCCTTACATGGCGATGTGGGATCGCTTCGAGCGGACACTGGCGGAGGCGATGGATGAGGTGCCGGGTGTGCGGGTGGCGATCGAGCCGAAGCCGTACGAGCCCGCCCCCAACAACATTTACCGGACCACGGCCGAGGGCATCCTGGCCGCGCAGCGCATCGAGGCGCGCTTGCAGCATGCTGATAATCGACGGTTGCTCGATGAGGGCCACGCGCTGGTGGGTCTGAACCCGGAGACGGGCCACGTGAAGATGGGCTTCGAGATGCTCCCCGCCGCCTTCTCGCTGGTGGCGATGGAGGGCCGGCTGGCCCACACCCACTGGAATAGTCAGCCGGACGGCAACTACGACCAGGACAACAACGTCGGTGTGGTGAACCCGCACGAGGCCGAGGCGCTGCTCTACGCGCTCTGGGCCATCGGCTACCGAGGCTGGTTCGGCATCGACATCAACCCCGAGAATATTCCGGTCAGGAAGGCCGTGGAGCTAAACGTCCGTGCCTTGGAGAGGCTGAAGGAGCGCGTCGCGCGGCTGCCACACGAGCGGATACTCGACTGCCACCTCCGGCCGACCGAGCACCGCGGTGGGCTCGAAGAAATCCTGATCGCAAATCTCTGACCGCGCGGTCGCCGTCTCGACGCGGCGAACCCGAGAAAGACGCCATGTCTGAGGACACGAATACGCGCCCGCTCTTCGCGGGTCTGGATGTCTCGACCCAGAGCTGCAAGCTGGTCGTCATCGATCCCGATAACGGGGAGGTCTGTCACATCGACCGGATCGACTACGATCGGGACTTGCCACACTACGGGACGGAGGAGGGCGCCGTCGCCGGATTGGGTGAAGGCGTCTCGGAGTCGGACCCGCGGATGTGGATCGAGGCCGTGGACGTGCTCCTTGGCCGGCTGCGCGACGCGGGACCGCACGTCAGACGCGTTCGCTGCATCTCCGTCTCCGGACAGCAGCATGGCCTGGTGGCGTTGGCAACCGACGGCAGCCTGGCCCGGCCGCGCGCCAAGCTATGGAACGACTTCTCCACCGCCGAGGAGTGCCGGATCCTGACCGAGGCGGTCGGCGGGCCCGAAGCGATGATCGTCGAGGTGGGCAACACCCAGCGGACGGGCTACACCGCGCCCAAGATCCTCCACATGCGGCGGCACGAGCCGCAGCTGTACGACCGATCGCAGACTCTGCTCGTCGTTCACAACTACGTCAACTGGTACCTGACCGGCGGCGCCGACGGTGGTGTGGCGGTGCTGGAGCCCGGCGACACCTCGGGAACGGCGATCTGGCATCCCGGCAAGCAATGCTGGTCGCAGAAGGTGATCGACGTCATCGATCCGGGGTTGGCGGAAAAACTGCCGCCGGTGCAGCCGGCGGATCGCACAATCGGCAGTGTCGGCGGGGATTTAGCCACC
The DNA here is from genome assembly GCA_050118275.1 of Gemmatimonadales bacterium. Taxonomy (GTDB): domain Bacteria; phylum Gemmatimonadota; class Gemmatimonadetes; order Palauibacterales; family KS3-K002; genus JASFMO01. The sequence continues at coordinate 1,004 of JASFLD010000342.1, read as the reverse complement.
CGCTTCGGCCTCCCGCCCGACTGCCGTATCGATGCCGGCAGCGGCGACAACATGTACGGTGCGTTGGGCACGGGCAACTTCGAGCCCGGGATGGTGACTATCAGCCTGGGGACCAGCGGCACGGCGTGCACCGTTCTGGACGAGCCGTTCATCGATCCGATCGGCGAGATCGCCGCCTACTGTGACAGCACGGGACGCTACCTGCCGCTTCTGTGCGTCTCCAACATGGCGAACGGTTATAACGCCGTGCTCGAGCGGTTCGGGCTGTCGCATAAAGAGTTCGACGCCGTGGTCGAGAAGACGCCGCCCGCCAACGGTGGTCGGGTGCTGATCCCATGGTACGAAGGCGAGCGCACGCCCGACCTGCCGTTGGCGGCGCCGCTCTCGTTCGGGTTCGGCCTCGACGATTTCGTGCCCGAGATTCTTTGCCGGGCTGTGCTGGAGGGGCACGTGCTCAACCTGTACGAAGGCTTCACTCGCATGCCGGTCAAACCGGACGAGATCCGCCTCACCGGCGGCCTCGCCGGCTCGCCGTCCTGGTGCCGGATGATCGCCGATGTCTTCGAGGTCCAGACGGTTCCCGTGCGCGGCGAGGGTGCGGCTCTCGGGGCGGCGATCCATGCGGCCTGGGTCTGGTACCGTGAGGCGGGCCAGGAACGGCCACTTGCCGGGCTTGTCGAGCGCCTCGTCGTCGTGGAGGAAACGCGCCGCCAGAGGCCGAGGCCAGAAGCACAGCCGGCCTGCCGGCTGCTGAAGCGGCTCTTCCGTGCGCTCAGCCGCCGAACGCGGGGTCTGGATGGGGAAGATCCGTTCGAGTTACGACGCGAGCTGTTGACACTTGGGCAGTGACCGAATTGGCCCGTCGCTTTACCATTAGAGGCGATTCCGATCCTGCCGGGGGTGCTCACGATTGAGTGATAAGAGGCTCTCAAACGGGCTCGCGTCGCTTGTGTGCACGCAGACAAGCTTGCCCGCATGTGCGCTGTTCGCGGTTCTTGCAGCGG
>JASFLD010000341.1:0-5242 GCA_050118275.1 Gemmatimonadales bacterium | reverse complement strand
CTCGAAAAATGGGTTGAAAAGTCGGGTGGCTTCCACTGAGCGACGTCTAGCATCCTCAGCGGCCCGGACCTGCGGCTGGAGGATCGGCAGCGGCCGACGGGTTGGAAGCTGGTGCGTGACCCGCTGCTGCTCGAGATGAGCGTGCCGGGCAGCTTGGCGGCCGGCGATTGCCGGCACCGGGTCACCGGCCGTATCGCAACGGCGGTGGACGAAGAGGCGCTGGCGGCGAGCTTCGTGCATCGCTATCAGGAGACGGTATAGCATGGCGCCCCTTGGCGTGGAGAGATCCGAAGCGGCGGTTGCGGGAAAGCCGCGCGGTATCACCGGCTCGCTGGGCTCGGCGCTGGAGTGGCTCGTCGCCCGCTTCTGCGATCCGGAGGATTCCGAGGAGACGATCCTGCAGAAGCGGATCGTCCTCGCCTTCACCCCCGCCATGTCGGCCGCAGGCGTGGTCTGGGGCCTCGTCTACCGGCTGTGGGATCTGCCGATCCTCTCGATCGTTCCCTGGACCTATTCGGCGGCGTCGGTGCTGAACCTGGTCTTCTGGTGGGCGACGCGGCGCTATCGGCTGGCCCGCTTCATCCAGCTCGGCCTCTCCCTCATGCTCCCCTTCGCCATCGACATACAGCTCGGCGGGTTCCTGCATTCGAGCGGTATAGTCATCTGGTCGCTGGTCGCGCCGGTCGGCGCGCTGCTGGTGGCGAGCCGCCGGGAAGCCGCCTCGTGGTTTGTGGCCTTCCTGGTGCTCGTAGTGATCAGCGCTTTCGGACCAGCAGCCGCGGCGCGCGTCGAGGTTCCGCACACGCTCGATGTCGCGTTCGTGATCATGAACGTCGGCGCCGTCAGCCTGCTCGTCTTTGTGCTGCTACGCTACTTCCTCGGCCAGGTGCTGTCCGCCAGGGTGCGGATCCAGGGCCTCCTGCAGGAGACCCGCCGGGCGCGCGACGCCGCCGAGGCCGCCACCGAGGCCAAGAGCGCCTTCCTGGCGAACATGAGCCACGAGATTCGCACACCGCTGAACGCGATCATCGGGATGAGCGACCTGCTCAGCGATTCGCGACTGGAGCCCGAGCAGGCGGAATTCGTCAAGACGATCCACGTCGCCGGCGAGTCGCTGCTGCGTATCATCAGCGACATCCTGGACTTCTCGAAGATCGAGGCCAACCGGCTCGAGCTGGAGGAGCGTCGCTTCGACCTGCGCGAGTGCGTGGAGGGGGCGCTCGACATGGTCGCGCTGCGCGCCGCCGACACGGGCCTCGAGGTCGCGGCCGTCATCGAGGAAGGGGTCCCGCGCAGCGTCGTGGGCGACCGGACGCGGCTGCTGCAGATCCTCGCCAACTTGTTGAGTAACGCCATCAAGTTCACTGAGCGGGGAGAGGTCGTCGTCACGGTAACGGCGAGCCCGGTCGGAGCTGCGACGGGGTCGTCGCCGAGCGAAGAGTCGGAATACGAGATCCGCTTCGCCGTGCGTGACACGGGCATCGGGATCCAGGCCGACCGAATGGACCGGCTGTTCAAGTCGTTCAGCCAGGTGGATGCTTCGACCACCCGCCGCTTCGGCGGCACAGGCCTCGGCCTGGCCATCAGCAAGCGACTGGCCGAGCTGATGGGCGGGACGATGTGGGTCGAGAGCGAGGTCGATGTCGGCTCGACGTTCTTCTTCACCATCCGCGCGGCCGCCGCCTCGGCGGAGCCTCAGCCGTCGATGCCCATCGCCATCCCGCAGTTGCGCGGGAAACGCGTCCTGATCGTCGACGACACCGCAGCGAACCGCCGTATCCTGACCCTGCAGACCCAGTCGTGGGGGATGATTCCCCAGGCGACCGAGTCGCCGCGGGAGGCGCTCGACTGGATCCGGAGCGGCCGACCGTTCGATCTGGCGATCCTTGACCTGCACATGCCCGAGCTGGACGGCCTGATGCTCGCCGGCAAGATCCGCGAGCATCGCCCGCGCGAGCGACTGCCGCTGCTCTTGCTCACCTCGCTGACCTCACGCGAAAGCCGCGACGACGAGCGTGGCGCCGAGTTCGCCGGCATCTTGACCAAGCCGGTGAAGAGCTCGCAACTCTGGGACGCCGTGGCGGGGATCTTCACTGGCGAGGCGTTGCTGCGCGAGGCGGTCGGCGACCGAGCCGGCGACCGATTCGATTCGACCATGGGTCGGCGCCTGCCGCTGCGCATCTTGCTCGCCGAGGATGTCCCTACGAACCAGAAGCTCGCGCTGCACATGCTGAAGCGACTGGGCTACGGTGCCGATGTGGTCGCCAATGGGCGGGAAGCGGTAGCTGCAGTCTCGAAGGAGCGGTACGACGTCGTGCTGATGGACATGCAGATGCCCGAGATGGACGGTCTGGAGGCGACGCGACGTATGCGGCGCCTGCGCCGCGACGGCGGCCCGCGAATCGTCGCCATGACGGCGAACGCCACCGCGGAGGACCGGCAGGCCGCCGCGGCCGCGGGCATGGACGACTACGTGACCAAGCCGGTGCGCTTAGACGAGCTCAGCCGCGCGCTCGAGACCGCCGCTCGGCGGCGAGATGAGGGCGAGGTGCCGCACGAGGTGGCGCCGGCAGGTCGACCAGCATCGTCGGGGGCGCCGGCCGGCGTTAAGCCGAGGCCAGCAGGGCGGGCTGGGTCGCCGGTGCTCGACGAGCGGGCGCTGGCTCAACTGCGCCAGACGATCGGGGACGACCAGACGTTCCTGGCGCAGTTGGCAGTCAGTTTCCTCGAGGACGCTCCGAAGCTGCTGGCGGAGATCCGGCGCGGCCTCGAGGCCGGAAAGGCCGACACCGTGCGAATCGCCGCGCACAGTCTCAAGTCGAATGCGGCCCAGTTCGGGGCCCTGGAGCTGAGCGCCCTCAGCCGGGAGCTCGAGGCGCTGGCCCGCGGCGGTGACCTCTCGGGCGCCAGCGAGCTGACCGAGCGAATCGAGGCGGCTTATCCGGACGTGGCAGCCGCCGTGGAGAATCTGAGCGATGGATGAGCGTTCCCACGACGCCACGGGCCGCATCCTCGTCGTCGACGACAACCGGGTCAATCGCCTGACACTGGCGCGCGGCGTCCAGCAGCTGGGCTACACCGTCGAGACCGCCGAGAACGGCCGTCAGGCGCTCGACATGCTGCGGGCCGACGGGTTTGACGTCGTGCTGCTCGACATCGTCATGCCCGAGATGGATGGACTGGCTGTGCTCGAGCGCATCAGGGGTAACGCGGCGCTGCGTGACATCGCGGTGATCGTCGTCTCCGCTGTGGAGGAAACCGACAGCGTGGTGCGGTGCATCGAGATGGGCGCCGAGGATTACCTGCACAAGCCGTTCAACCCGGTACTGCTGGCGGCCCGGCTCGGGGCTTCACTCCAGAAGAAGCGACTCCGCGACCTCGAGCGGGCCTACGTCGATCAGGAGATGACCCTGCGCCAGAGCGAGAAACTGGCCACGCTCGGTCGACTCAGCGCCGGGATGGCGCACGAGCTGAACAACCCGGCGGCCGCGGCACGGCGCGGGGCCGAGCACCTCAAGGAGGCGGTCCCCCGCTTGCTGGAAGCGCAGGCCGGACTCGCGCTGGCCGAGTTGTCCGAGGAGCAAGGGACCGCGCTCGCGGCGCTGGGTGAACGCATCCGGGCGGTAGCGGCATCGCCAGTAAAGCTTGGAGCCGTTGAGCGCGACGATCGGGAAAGCGCGCTGGAAGCGACGCTGTCGCGGGCAGGTATCGAGGATGCTTGGGACTACGCGCCTCCGCTGGTGGGGCTCGGCTTCGATGCGGCCGTCCTCGAGGATTGGGCCGAGACGTTTGGCGCGGCCCGGCTGCCGGCGCTGCTGCGTTGGATCACGGCCAACCAGGCCGTGCTCCAACTGGTCGAGGAGGTCGGGCAGGGCACCAGTCGCATCAGCGAGCTGGTCAAGGCGTTGAAGTCGTACACCTACATGGATCAGGCCCCGGTTCAATCCGTCGACGTGAAAGAGGATCTCAACCACACTCTGACCATCTTGGGCAGCAAGCTGAAAGACGGTATCGAGATCCATCAGGCGTACGCGGATGATCTGCCGCCGATCACGGCTTACGGCAGCGAACTCAATCAGGTGTGGACGAACCTGATCGACAACGCCATCGACGCGGTGGGCGAGTCGGGGACGCTGACACTGCGAACCTATGCCGAGGATGCGTGGGTCGTCGTTGAGATCGCGGACGACGGGCCCGGCATCCCGGACGAGGTGCGCACGAGGATCTTCGACCCCTTCTTCACCACCAAGCCCCCCGGCCAGGGCCCCGGCCTTGGCCTCAACATCACCTATAACATCGTCCGGAAGCACAAAGGCGAGATCACCGTCGAGTCGCAGCCGGGCAACACCGTGTTCCGGGTCCGGCTCCCCGTCGACCGGCCCTGAAGGACCAGCGGCGGGAGACCGGCGCGCCGCCTCGGTGGATGGCGTTAGTTTGAGGCCAGGTGAGACCCTAGGTGAACGCGGAGTCATCAGCGATGATGAACCGAATGATGTGGAAGCTCGCGGTGCTGGGCTTGCTCTTTGCCTTTGGCCTGCAGAGCGACGCTCGACCGCAGAACGATCGCGTCGAGCTGTTACTCACCGGGGAAGAGTATGATTCGACGGATCTTCCCCCGAACTCGGCGGGGACGTGGTGGGTGCTACACCGACAGGGTGAGGGTGTGGTCTTAGAGACTCTGCCGGTGCTCGTGACATCGGTTCGGGGCTGCGGCGACGAGGTGCCTGGCCAGCAAAGCGGACGGACCGTGAGCGTGCCCGAGGCCCGCGATCCCATTCTGCTGGTGCGCGGCCTACCCAATCCAACCGCAGGTCCGGTTCGCACGGCATTCCTCGATCACGACGGCAGAGGTGAACAGGCGCGAGTGAAGGCAGAGTGGGGCGCGCAACCCGTGGTCGTTCAACACCTCGCCGAGCCGCCGTCCGGTGACCGGCCCGGGGAGTACCGCGTCGACTTCGCGCTTGGCGATGATCAGTTTCGGCTGCTGTCCGACCAGTGGCACGGGGATGGTCACTGGCGAGTCCGTTGGATTGGCGACTTGAATCGAGATGGCTGGCCCGACCTGCTGATCGATGCCTCGTACAAGTACAGCGTCTACACGACCCGCTTATACCTGTCGCGCGAAAGAGGTGGTCGACTCGACATGCGCGAGGTGGTGAGATTCGAGCATGCTGCCTGCTGAGTGCCGTGCGGGTCAGGCGATTTAGTCGCAAAGGAACGACGCCTGGATTGGCTGGCGCGG
>JASFLD010000340.1:0-5243 GCA_050118275.1 Gemmatimonadales bacterium | reverse complement strand
GACCGGCTCGGGCCGGTTCACCGTCTCCAGCCGGTTCACCGCCTCCGGCTCGCGCATCGCGGCCCAGGCCAACGAAGCCGCCGCCGCCGGGAGGACGGAGACGAGGAGCGCAGCGCGCCAGCCCCAGCGGATCATCGTGAACGTGAGCAACGGCGGCGCCAGGGCCGAGCCGAGCCCGATGGCGGCGAGCACGATCCCGTTGGCGCTCCCCTGTCGTGAGGGCGGGACCCAGCGCGAGACGCCGCGCGCCGCGCCCGGGAACATCGGCGCTTCGCCCACGCCCAGGGCGAAGCGCAGCACCAACAGCGTCGGAATCACACTGATCGTCGCGAGTGGTCCCCAACCGGCTGCCGCCATTCCCGCTGTCACGACCACCCACGACGCGGATGAGACGGCGAGTACGCGTCGCGTACCCCAGCGATCGGCCAGCCAGCCGCCGGGAATCTGGCAGAGCGCGTAGCCCAGCAGGAAGGCGCTGAACACACGCCCGATCTGCACTTGCGACAGGCCGTACTCGCCCATGATCGGGTCGCCGACCACCGACAGGTTGACCCGGGCCAGGTAGGAGGCCATGGCGGTTCCGCTCAGCAGGCCAACCACGCCCCAATTTCGTGACGTCACGACCGGTCCAGCCGCTTGTGCATCAGGATCTCGGACGCGCCCTCTATGATGTAGTCCGGCAGCTCCCCGACCCGTACGTAGCCCAGGCGCTCGTACAGCCGGCGCGCGTCCTCGTTGAACGACGACACGCACAAGAACATGTGTCGCGCTCGGGGCCGAAAGTGAGCCTCAGCGTGAGCGAGGAGCCGGCTGCCGATCCCCCGTCCGCGGTAGGCTTCGGCGACACCGATGGAAGCCAGGTACGGTGATCCCGCCAACCCGCGTTCCCGCAGGAGCGCGAATCCACAGGCCGTATCGCCATCGCGCGCGATGAAGAGCACGGTGCCGGGGTGCGGTTGGCAGGCAGCCAGACATTCTTGGTAGCCCCGGCCGAGCCGGATCCACGGGTCGGACTCGGCCATGAGCCGTGCGCACCAGTCACGGTCGGCGTCGGTGGCGAGGGAAATCGCGATGTGATCCATGTTGCCCAGAATAGCCGGTTCGGGGACGAACGGTAAGCACTGCCGGCGGACCCGATGCACCCCAGGCTTACCCTGTCGGCTGCCGGCCACCGTCCCAGTCGCGCTTCGGGCAGGGAGGTCACCGTGGAACAGACGGCGCGCACGACCTCTGATCGGCGAACATCGCCGCAGGCGCCTTCAATACCATCTCACTGCGGCGCTCCTCACCACGGCGCTCCGCGGTAACGCGTCAGGCAACCGTGCGTGCGCGAGCACCTAAAAGGCACGATGCCAGCACTCGTCGTGATCGTCGCCCGACCCTATCTTCCGCAGGCGATCTCACACGACAGCCGTTACGAGCGCATTGCCGCCACGACGAGAGGACGAGGACATTGTCCAGCCATCACCGCGTACACTGCGTTGCGATCCTCGGTCTGACACTCGCCGTACTGCCGGCGAGGCTCGATGCCCAGGACACATTGGCGCTTCCAGGCCTCGAGCGACCCGTCGAAATCCTCGTCGACCGCTGGGGCATCTCGCACATCTACGCACGGACCGAACGCGACCTCTTCTTCGCGCAGGGCTTCAATGCTGCCCGCGACCGACTGTTCCAACTGGAGATCTGGCGGCGTCAGGCGACGGGCACGGTGGCCGAGATCCTGGGGCGTCGGGAGCTGGAGCGAGACATCGGTACCCGACTGTTCAGGTTCCGGGGGGATCTGGCCGCCGAGCTCGAGCACTACCATCCGCGCGGTGCGATGATCATCCAGGCGTTCGTCGACGGGGTTAACGCCTACATCGAACGTACCCTAGCGGATCCGGGCCTGCTCCCAATCGAGTTCGAGATCCTCGGCATCGTGCCACAAAAGTGGACTCCCGAGGTCGTGATCTCGCGCCATCAAGGTCTGCTCGGCAACATCACGCAGGAGCTGGCCATCGGCCGGGCGGTGGCGCGGATCGGACCGGAGAGGGTCAAACGGCTGGAGTACTTTCATCCCGGAGAGCCCGACATCGCCCTCGATCCGAAGATCGATGGCGAACTGCTCTTCGCCGACATACTCGGCCTCTACAACGCCTTCCGTCGGCCGATCCGTTTCGCGCCGGAAGACATCGCTCTGGGATATCGGTCCGATCCTGCCGCCTACGCGCGGCTGGCTAAGGCTGTAGAGTACCCGCGCGAAACGCGGGATGAGCCGTCGCCTTTGCTTTACAGCGAAGACATCGGCAGCAACAACTGGGTAGTGAGCGGCGAACTCACTCAGACCGGCAACACGATGATGGCCAATGACCCGCATCGGACGCAGTCGGCGCCGTAGCTGCGCTACTGGGTGCATCTGGTCGGTCCGGGTTGGAACGTGTTGGGCGGGGGCGAGCCGGAGATCCCCGGCGTGTCGATCGGTCACAACGAATACGGATCCTGGGGGCTGACCGTCTTCGCGACCGACGGCGAGGACCTGTACGTCTACGAGACCAATCCCTCCGACCCGAACCAGTACCGCTACGGGGACGGCTGGGAGGAGATGACGGTCATCGATGAGCAAATCGCCATCGAAGACGAAGCCCCGGTCACCGCACAACTCAAGTACACGCGCCACGGCCCCGTGGTCTACGAAGATCGCGAAAATCACAAAGCGTATGCCGTGCGCGCCGCCTGGATGGAAGTCGGTGGCGCGCCGTACCTCGCCAGTCTGCGTATGGATCAGGCCACGACATGGACCGAATTCCGCGAGGCCTGCAACTACAGCCACATCCCCGGCGAGAACATGGTCTGGGCGGATGTCCAGGGCGACATCGGCTGGCAGGCGGTGGGCATCGCTCCGATCCGGCGCAACTGGAGCGGACTGGTCCCCGTTCCCGGCGACGGGCGATACGAATGGGACGGTTACCTGCCAATCAAGCAGAAGCCGCACGTCTCGAACCCGGCGCAGGGTTACTGGGCCACGGCGAACAACGAGATGATCCCGCCCGGCTACGAGCACCGCGACGCGGTAGGCTGGGTCTGGTCCGACCCCTATCGCTGGGCCCGAGCGAACGAGGTGCTGGGCTCGGGGCGCAAGCACTCTATCATGGACATGATCCAGCTGCAGACCGACGAGCTGTCGATCCCGGCCCGCACATTGACCCCGCTCTTGGAGGCGATGACGGCGGAGCAACCCGTCGTCGAGCGCGCGCGCCGGATGCTGCTGGATTGGGACTGGGTGCTGGACGGGAACTCGATCACCGCCGGCATCTACGTCGCCTGGGAGCGCCGCCTGCAACGCAATGTGACGGATCTGTTCGTTCCGCCGGAGGCGCGAAGATACATCGGCACCCTGGCGATGAAGCAAATCATCGATTGGGTGGTCGCGCCGCCGCCCGAGTTCGGCCCGGACCCCATCGCTGGCCGCGACGCACTGCTACTGAGGAGCCTCGAGGAAGCCATAGGCGACTTGACCGAGAAGCTCGGCGACGACATGGAGAGTTGGCTCTACGGTCAGACGCGCTACAAGCACGCGCTGATCAGGCACCCATTGAGCGAGGCCGTCGACGTGGAGACGCGCCGGTTGTTGGATGTCGGGCCGGCACCGCGTGGAGGGAACAGCTATACCCTGAACAACAGTGGCGGCGGTGACAATCAGACGGCCGGACCATCGTTCCGAATCATCGTGGAGGCAGGCAACTGGGACGCCGCCGTCGGTGCCAACAACCCCGGTCAATCCGGCGATCCCGAGAGCCCGCACTACCGAGACCTGTTCGACCTGTGGGCTCGAGACCGATATTTCCCAGCCTATTACTCGAGAACGAAGATCGAGTCGGTGATCGGTGAGACGCTCGTGCTGGAGCCGATCCGGCCTTAGGAACCGGGGGACGGGCCGGCAGAGGAGTCGGGCCGGGTACATCTTCTACCCATCGGCTGGGAATCTCTCCCAAACCGGGAAACGAGGCCGAGAGACCGAGCCGCCGGACGACTGTGCAGGCGAAGCGGGCGTGGGCGCGTTAGCGGCCGGAGTCATGCTTGGGCCAGTGCCCCGGGCATGGCAGTCGAAGGAACTGATCAAGGCTTTCCGAACTTGGTCTCGATCTCGACGCCCGACGCGCGCAGGAACGACGTCGGCAGCTCGCCACCGATGAAGACGAAGAGGTAGTCGTTGGGGATCTGGACGATGTTCTCCTGCGAGCCCTCGATAACGACAGAGTCGGGAGCGATCTCCAGCAGGCGGGTCGACCACAGAACTTCGAGCTTGCGCTGCTGCAGGGCCTCCTCGACTCGCTGCAAGTTGCCCGGCTTGATGCGTGAGAAGCGGTCACCCCGGTAGGAGAGCTTCACATCGGCGCCCGGCTGCTCGGCCAGCGACAGGGCCGCCTCCACCGCGCTGTCACCGCCGCCGACGACCAGCAGTCGGTCGCCCTGGAAGGCCTCCGGCTCGCGCAGCGAATACACGACCTTGGGAAGCTCCTCTCCCGGCACACCCAGCTTGCGCGGCACTCCGCGGCGCCCGATGGCCAGGACGACGCGCCGCGACCGGTAGGAGCTTCGCGTCGTGCGGACGGAAAAGACGCCATCGCCTTCGCGCTGAACCTCGGTCACCGTCTCGCCGGTGCTCACTTCCAGCCCCGTTTGGCCCAAGATGTCGTCCCAGATCCGGATCAGCTCCTCCTTGCTGATCTCACGGTGACGGAGCCTCCCGTAACCCGGAACCTTCACGGGACGGGTCATCACCAGCTTCTTGCGCGGATAGGTGCACACCGTTCCACCGACATCCTGCTCGCGCTCGATGGTCTTGAAATGAAGGCCGTGCTGGGCAGCCGTCAGCGAAGCCGATAGCCCGGCTGGACCACAACCGACGACGATCAAGTCGAGGGCGTCGCCGGCACCGCGGCCGTTCTGCCGCACGATGTCCTCCACGCACTGCCGGCCTTGCTCGAACGCGTTGCGGATCAGACCCATCCCGCCCAACTCGCCCACGATATAGAGACCGGGCACGTTAGTCTCGAAGTTCTCTTTGACGCGCGGCAAGTCGATCCCTCGCTTCTCACTGCCGTAGACGAGTTGGATCGCCTCCACCGGGCAGGCGCGCTCGCAGAGCCCGTGGCCGATACAGCGCGCCGGGCTGACCGCGTAGGCTTGCCCGTCGCGGACACCGAGCACGTCCTCCTCGGGGCAGGCGGCAATGCAGGCGCCGATCCCAATGCAGCGCTCCG
>JASFLD010000339.1:0-5251 GCA_050118275.1 Gemmatimonadales bacterium | reverse complement strand
AGGCAGCTGCAAAGCCCGAAACGGGAAGCCGAGCCGAGGGAGCCGCATGGCGGGAGCTGACGCGCGCCGCGAGGCTCCGCACGCGCCGGGGAGGCTGCTTTGGATCGCGCTGGCCGGCCTGGTGGCAGTGCACGCTCTCCTCGCCTACCTGCTGTTCGACCCGAAGCCTTTCGTCGGCGGAGACAACGCCGGCTACATGGCCCTGGCCGAAGCGTTGCGGACGGGTAGAGGGTACGTGGATCTCTACTTGCCGGCTCTGCCCAAACACGCTCAGTACCCACCTTTCTATCCCATCGTTCTGGCGCTGATCGGCGTTCTCGGGGGCGGACTGATCGCCTTCAAGGCCCTGTCGGCGATGTTCACGGCGGCCTCCGTCGTCGTCCTCTTCCTGCTGGCGCGCAGCCGAGTTGGAGACCACGCGGGACTGGCTGTCGCGGGCGCCTTCGCCCTCAATCCGGTGCTGCTCTACTACTCGCATTGGGTCCTGTCGGAAGCGCCCTTCGTATTTCTCACGCTCCTGGCGCTATGGGCGACAGAGGAGATGACGACCTCCAATCGGCGTCTGATCCTGGCCGTGGTCGCGGCCTCGCTCGCCTACCTGACGCGGGCGGCCGGGCTCCCGCTGGTCCTGGCCTTGATCGTCGCGCTGGCCTGGCGGAGAGACTGGAAGAAGCTCGCGCTCGTCGCGCCTGCGGCGCTGGCGGTCGTCGGGGGGTGGTGGTTGTGGGGTAAGCTCGCCGCTTCCGGTAGCGCCCACGTCTACTCGAGCAACTTCCTCCTCGTCAATCCTTATGCGCCCGAAGCAGGCTATATCGGGCCTGGCGACCTGTTCACTCGAACCCTTGCCAATGTCCGTCTGTACGCCGTCGAGGTCCTGCCGCAATCGTTGGCCGGTGTGGCACCGGGCGGCGGTGTGGGGCTCGCCGCTCTGCTGGCCTCGCTCCTGGTGGTCGCCCTGGCGTTGATCGCCTGGGTCCGAGATATCCGCCGCGTGAAAGTGATGGAGCTGTTCACGTTGCTGTACGCTGGCCTCATCTTTCTCTGGCCGCAGGTATGGACCGACCGCCGCTTCTTGTTGCCCTTGCTTCCGGTACTGCTCGTGCATGCCGCCGCTGGAGTAGTTTGGTGCTTCGACTTCCTGCGCGCGAAGCGACCCGTTTGGATACTTCCTGCGGCGGGGGCCCTGCTGATACTGTTGGCGGTGCCGGATCACATCCGCGCGGTCTCCTTCAACCAACGTTGCATGCGATTCTATCGACAGGGCGACTCGTTGGCCTGCTATCCGCCGGCCTGGCGTGCCTTCGTTCTGACCGCCGACTGGGTGCGGGAGAACACCGACAGCGATGCGATCGTCGTCAATCGCAAGCCGCGTCTGTTCTACTACTTCGCCCGGCGTCGCGGTGAGGTCTATCCGTTCACGGCGGACGACGATCAGATGCTGGGCTTTCTGAACGATTTGGGCGCGGACTACGTGATCGTGGACGCGCTGAGCGGTACGACCCTCCGCTATCTGGTCCCGGTGATCCGAAGCGTCCCGGAGAGATTCGAGCCCGTGCATCGGGTAGGCGAAGGCGATCTTCCCACATACGTCTTGAGGTACATCCGCCAGCCCGTCAGTGGGGACGAGTCGGGGGGAGGCGATGCTGCCTCCGTTCGCTGAGCACAACGGACCGCCTCGCCTGCTCATCTTGCTGGGGACCCGGCCAGAGGCGATCAAGCTGGCCCCCGTCGCCAGCGCCCTGCACGCCCGCGAGGAAGAGCTGGAGGTCCGCGTCGTGTCCACCGGCCAGCACGACGATCTGCTGGACAGCGCGCTCGATAGCCTCGACCTGAAGGTCGACCAGGACCTCGGCATCATGAGGCCGGATCAGGACCTCTACGACATAGGCATCGAGTGCCTGGAGGAGCTGCGAGCGGCGCTGCGGGAGTGGAAGCCGCACGTCGTGATCGTAGAAGGCGATACCGCCACCGTCTTCTTCGGCGCCCTGGCGGGCTTCTACGAGCGGGCGGAAGTCGCGCACGTCGAGGCCGGGCTGCGGTCGGGCGAGAAGTGGGCGCCGTTCCCCGAGGAGATCTTCCGCCGCCTGACCGATGTCGTGTCCGACTACTACTTCGCTCCTACGCCGGGCGCGCGTGACAATCTTCTGCGGGAAGGGGTACCGGGATCGCAGATCTACGTCACCGGCAATACGGTGATCGACGCCGTCCAGCGACTGGCGGATGCCGACCTGCCGATCGCCAATCCCGAACTGAGTCGGATTCTGGACGCGGAACGGCGGATCGTGCTGGTCACGGCGCATCGGCGTGAGTCATTCGGTGAGCCGCTGAATCGGGCACTGGGCGCGGTGAAGACCCTGGCGGACGAGTATCCCGAAGACATCTTCGTCTATCCCGTACACCCGAATCCGAACGTAGTGCGGCCGGCGAGACATCTGTTGGCGGATGTCCCGAACGTCCGGCTGCTCGAGCCGCTGTGCTATTCCGATTTGGTCGCCGTTCTTTCCCGGGCGCGCCTCGTGCTCACCGACTCCGGAGGCATCCAGGAGGAGGCGCCCACGTTCGGCGTCCCGGTCCTGGTCTTGCGTGAAGTCACCGAGCGGCCCGAGGGAGTGGCGGCGGGCGTGGCGGCGTTGGTGGGAACCTCGCGGGCCGCCATCCTCGAACGGGGCCGCGAGTTGCTCGGCGACGGCGAGGCCCACGCCCGCATGGCCCGGGCGCGCAATCCCTACGGAGATGGACTGGCGGGCACCCGGATCGCCGATATCCTGGTTCACGGACTTCTGGGTGTCGCGCGCCGGACGGAGGACTGGGTCTGAGGATTCTCCAGCAGTGCATCTACTATCCGCCCGAGGTCGGTGGTCTGGAGAGCCACGTTGCGGGCCTGAGCGAGGGTCTCGTTTCCAGAGGCCTGGCGGTCGATATGTTGACGTCCCGATCGCGGGCGGACCTTTCGGCCACCGAAGCGATGCGCGGCGTCCGGGTGCACCGGGTGTGGATGCCGAGTCGCGACTCGCTGGGTTGGCTGGCGCACATCGGAGCCACGATTCCTGTTCATCGGCGTCTGGCGCGGGTGGCCGACGTCTTTCACGCACATACATTCGCCTGCGGGGTGCCCGCGATGCTCTCACGGCGCGTCACGCCTCGCCCGTACGTCCTGACCCTGCATACCTCGCACTTCCTGATGCGCGCGCAGCGACGGACTTGGCGTCCGATCCTCAGACGAATCATCCGTCGGGCCGACCATCTGTTGGCGACGAGCGAAGAGATTCGGCAGGTCGCGCTCGATCTTTTTCCGCACCCGCGCTCGGAACTGATGACGAACGCCGTCGACACGGAGCGCTTCTCACCAACGGACAGGAGCCCGCCGCCGGCGGGCCGACGTCGTTTGATCGTTCCGCGCCGGCTGTTCCCGAAGAACGGGGTGGAATACTTCGTTGCAGCGCTGCCGCTCATCGCCCGCGAGGTGGATGTCGAGGCCCGCATCGTGGGCGACGGGCCGGAGCGCGATCGCCTGACGCGGCTTGCCAGCGAGCTGGATATGACCGATCGTATCGAGTTCCTTGGCGCTTGCCCCAACGAGCGAATGCCCGAGTTGCTCGGTGAAGCCGAGCTCGCCGTCATTCCATCGCTGCTGGAGGCGACATCGATTGCCGCGTTGGAGGCGATGTCGTGCGGATTGCCCGTCGCGGCCTCGGCGGTAGGCGGATTGCCGGAGATCATCGATCGGCAGGTCGGCGCGTTGTTTCCGCCGCGCGATCCGGAGGCTCTGGCCGCCGCCGTGGTCGCGCTACTGACGCGGGAGGATCTTCCCGAACTGGGAAAGGAAGCTCGGCGTCGCGTCGTCGCCAACTGGAGCTTGGAACGCTTGGTCCAGCGGCATATCGAAATCTACCAAGAGTTGCTCGATGAAGCGAAAGAAAAAGGCCACTGAGGCGAAACATTCGTCGAAGGGCGCGCCGCCCTCGCCGGGGGGAGAACCGGGATTCTGGGTGCCAGGCTGGGCGCCGTACGTCGTCTTCGGCCTTTTGGCCCTGTTTCTCTTCCGCGAATTCGTCATCTCCAACGGTATGGTGTTCGGCACCGATGTGATCGCGCTCGGATATTTCGCGCGCCACTTCTATGCCGAGATGATAAAGACGGCGCACACGTTCCCGCTGTGGGATCCGTATATTTTCGGCGGCCTGCCGTTCGTCGATGCCATGCACGGCGATATCTTCTATCCCACGACGATCCTCAAGTTCTTCATGCCGGTGCACCGGGCGATGGGTTGGAAACTGGTGTTCCACGTCTTCCTCGCCGGCGTCGTCACCTACGGCTGGCTCCGACATCTGCGGGTCAGCCGTCCCATAGCGCTCTTCGGCGGCGTCACCTACATGCTGGCGCCCGTGCTCGTCACCCTCGTCTACCCGGGCCACGACGGCAAGCTGTTCGTCACGGCACTCACTCCTCTGGCCCTCTGGGTCACCGATTGGGCAGTCACCCGGGGCCGCGCCTGGCGCTTCGCCACGCTGGCGTTCGTCGTCGCGTTGCTCATCTTCACCGCCCACATGCAGCTCGCTTATTTCGTCACCTGGGCCCTCGTAGTGCTGGCCGTCTTCCGCCTGCTGCAGGCTCGGCGGGAAGGGAAGGGCGGGGCCCTGCTGGTACGGCGCTTCGCGGCGTTCGCGGCGGCCGGGGTCATCGGGGCGCTGGCGATCGGCGCGGTTCAGGTCTGGGCACCCGTACGCTACCTGACCAAGTACTCGCAGCGCGTCGAGAAGACCACGGAAGCCGAGACCGAGTCGGGCTACGCCTATTCGACGTCCTGGTCTCTGCACCCCGAGGAAGCCTTTTCATTGGTCGTTCCCGAGTTCGTCGGGGCTGACCTGCAGACGAACGATAGGTCGATCCAGACCTACTGGGGCCGCAACCCCTTCAAGTTGAATCACGAGTACGCCGGACTCATACCTCTCCTGCTGCTGCCCCTGGCATTCATCGCGCGCCGCCGCCGCGCGGAGGTCTGGCTGTTCACCGGGCTGGCCGCCGCCAGTCTGGTGTACGCGCTGGGGGCCACGACGCCGTTGTTCCACCTGTTCTACTGGCTGGTGCCGGGGGTGAAGCTGTTCCGGGCGCCCAGCAGCATCATGTTCCTCTTCGCGATCGCCGTCGTCACCGCGGCCGCGCTGGGCCTGGAGGGGCTGCGCGACGCCGAGGACGAGGAGGACTGGAAGCGGATCTCACGTTCAGGGAGCATCTATCTGTGGAGCGTGGC
>JASFLD010000338.1:0-5263 GCA_050118275.1 Gemmatimonadales bacterium | reverse complement strand
AGAGCCAGTTGCTCTGCCTGTTGAGCTAGCGGCGCGCGTCGCCGCTGTCGCGGCGGTCCCCCGTGCGGACGGGAAGTGGAGCCGAGGGGAGTCGAACCCCTGACCTCTTGAATGCCATTCAAGCGCTCTCCCAACTGAGCTACGGCCCCAGCTTGCTACCAATCTATAACGCCCCCAAGGGGAATCGAACCCCTACCGCCAGCTTGAAAGACTGGTGTCCTGACCGTTAGACGATGGGGGCAAGCACGCGCCAGGAGGGACTCGAACCCCCGACCCGCGGCTTAGAAGGCCGCTGCTCTATCCACCTGAGCTACTGGCGCTTCCAGCCGGCCCAAGCTCGCGGCGGGGATTGAACCCGCGACCTCTTCCTTACCAAGGAAGCGCTCTACCACTGAGCTACGCGAGCGACAGGCCCGGCAGGACTCGAACCTGCAACCCCCGGTTTTGGAGACCGGTGCTCTGCCAATTGAGCTACGGGCCTACACCACATGGCTGGGGGCAGACTCGAACTGCCGACACCCGGATTTTCAGTCCGGTGCTCTACCAACTGAGCTACCCAGCCCAGCTCCGGGGGTGGGATTCGAACCCACGACCTAGTGGTTAACAGCCACCCGCTCTGCCGCTGAGCTACCCCGGAATACTCAACTACTCTAGCCCCGGATTGTCAAAAAACCAAGCAAGGAAAAACCCGCCAGCGGCGATTGCGCAGGCGGGCCTTCTCCAGTTTTCACCGCGGAGCCAGCCGCTACCCGCGCCTCGCGCTTTCTCTAAAGTTGAAGAACGCGTGGGTCAGATACCAGCTATTCGCAAACACTCGGCTCACGTCGGCTCCTTGCCGCTCATCCTGCTCGAAGTAGCGGGGGTGGGATTTGAACCCACGACCTCCGGGTTATGAGCCCGGCGAGCTACCAGACTGCTCCACCCCGCATCAGGCGCCGAAACCTACAGGAGGCGCCGAAAAGTGTCAACCGGGGCTCGCCGGTCCGTTTAGCCGCGATCTGTGAAGCCGGCCAGTCGGCTCACCGCGTACAGTCTTTGGCGAGCGCCTACCACGAATCGAGCGGCGGATAACGAAGAAGGGACGGTTGGTTGACAAACGCTTGGTTATTTGGCAAAATTACCAAGGGCGACATCTGGAGTCCCTCGCCCACCTGGACGAGGCGCTGAGGGACCGCCGAGCGCAACTCGAGAGCGGGCCCGACGGACGGGGCCACGAGTTGGGAACCCGCCCCGCGAACGGTGAAGCGAGCGGTCTCCTCAGCGCCGAGTCAAACAACCAGAGGTCTGAAAAACGCTAAGCGCTGCTAGAAGAGAAGACAAATATGGACCCCAAGACCAAAGCGGCATTCGAGGCCCGCGCCCGCATCATCAAGGCGCTTGCCCACCCCACGCGCCTCTTCTTCGTCGACCAGCTATCCCACGGGGAGTGCTGCGTCTGCGAGTTGAACGAGATGGTCGACGCCGACGTCTCCACAGTATCCAAGCACCTGGCCGTTCTCAGGAACGCCGGCATCGTCCGCGACGAGAAGCGCGGCAGTAAAGTCTACTACTCGCTGTCCACTCCCTGTGTCCTGAACTTCTTCGCCTGCGTCGAGGGCGTCATCCAGGCGAGGGCGCGGGAGCAGGCGGAGCTGGTCTCATGAACGCCGGCTCACCCGTCGCTGCGCGCGCCGCCGCTGAGTCTCACAAAAGCGCGCCTTTGGAAGCGAGCAAGACCGCGGAGCCTTCGACTCGCTGGGGAAGAGAGTGGAAAGCCTTAGCGGCGATGGCGGCGGTCTTCCTTCTCTGTTTCTATCTGCCGGTGGAGTGGTTGCACGGTCTCGCCCGCTTCGAGACCCCGATCTGGGAGGCCCTTTACCTCGTCCGCTGGTACGCGCAGCAGCACGTGATCCTGTGCCTGGTGCCCGCGTTCTTCATCGCCGGCGCCATAGCTGTCTTCGTCAGCCAGGCGTCCGTTCTCAGGTATCTCGGCGCGGGCGCGAACAAGGTTCTCGCCTACGGCGTGGCTTCGGTATCGGGCACGCTGCTGGCCGTCTGCTCGTGCACCGTGTTGCCCCTCTTCGCCGGCATCTACGGGATGGGGGCAGGCCTCGGTCCCGCGTCGGCGTTCCTTTACGCTGGGCCGGCGATCAACGTGCTCGCGATCATCTTCACGGCGCGCGTGTTGGGACTGCAGCTCGGAGTCGCGCGAGCGGTGGGGGCCGTACTGTTCAGCATCGTCATCGGCCTCTGCATGCACTTCGTCTTCCGCAAGGAAGAGCTAGAAAAGGCGCGAATCCAGGCACAGATGCCGCAGCCCGACGTCGCGCGTCCGCTCTGGCAGAACGCGCTCTTCTTCGCCGCGCTGATCGGCATCCTGGTGTTCGCCAATTGGGGCGAGCCCTCGGCGGCCACCGGCTTGTGGCATGCCATCTATTCGGCCAAGTGGCTACTCACCGCTGCGCTGGCTTTGGCGCTTGCCGTCGCCCTCGTACGATGGTTCGGTCTCGAAACCTGGAAGGTCGCCGCCGTCGTCGGAGCAGCCACACTGCTGGCGCTGGCGTTCCCGAGCCAGCCGCTGATCCCGTTTGCCGCCGCGGTCATCGGCCTCTCTGTCATCACCAGCACCCGGGGCGGTGAAGCGGGTGATTGGTTCGCCGAATCCTGGCGCTTCGCGAAACAGATTCTGCCGTTGCTGCTCGTCGGAGTGCTGATCGCCGGCGCGCTGCTCGGCCGACCGGGTCACGAGGGCTTGATACCCTCTCGCTGGGTGAGCGGCGCCGTCGGCGGCAACTCGCTGTTCGCGAATCTCTTCGCCTCCGTCGCCGGCGCCTTCATGTACTTCGCCACTCTCACCGAGGTGCCGATCCTGCAGGGACTCATAGGCAGCGGGATGGGTGACGGACCGGCGCTGGCTCTGCTACTCGCCGGGCCAGCCCTCTCGCTGCCCAACATGTTGGTCATCCGCAGTGTGATAGGCACGCGGAAAACGCTCGTCTATGTCACGCTTGTGGTCGTCATGTCGACCATCGCTGGACTCGTCTACGGAACGTTCCATGGATAGGAGAGATGAATGAAGAAGATCCAGATTCTGGGGAAGGGCTGCCCCAACTGCGAGAAATTGGCGGCCAACGCGCAGACCGCGGCGGCCGAGCTCGAAGGTTACGAGGTCGAAAAGATCACCGATGTGAAAGAGATCATGCGCTTGGGTGTCATGCTGACGCCGGCTCTCGCCGTCGACGGCGTGGTGAAATCGGCGGGGAAGGTTCTCTCCAGCGAGGACATCAAGCAGCTGCTCGCCTAGAAGTCGGCAGTCTCAAGGGTTACGTGCGAGCCGGTTGGCCGAATGCTCTGTTACGCAGGGCGTCGTCTCAACCGCTTGCGCGTATCGATCCCTCGGGATATGGAGGCCTACAAACGTCTTCGCTTGCGCTCGCCGACCTGCCGCTGGTATGCTCAGCCGGTCCTGACCAACCGGTGATTTCATGGCGCGCCCAATCAAGGAGCCGACTATGCCCAGGTCGCATGCCTCGCTTCGCTGGTCCTCTTCGATCACGACAGTCGCACACCTCGCAGCGATTGTATCTCTAGGCATCATAACTGCTTGTCGACAGCCCGGCCCGGAGGCGACCGATGTGGTCGTTCCGCGCGGCCAGCAGCGGGTGGCGGCGCGCAACGGCGTCGTCGCGGCGGCCCATCCCGCTGCCGCGGAGGCGGGCCTCGAGATGCTGCAGCAAGGCGGGAACGCCGTGGACGCCGCCGTCGCCACCGCCTTCGCTCTGGGCGTAGTCGAGCCGATGATGTCGGGGGTCGGTGGGGGTGGCTCGATGACGATCTGGATGGAGACGGAGAATCACGCCGACCACGTGGAGTTCTATCCCGTGGCCAAGGGCAATCCCGACTACGCGTTGGACGAGGCCATGGAAGCGGGCGAGGAAGAAGCCGTTCGACAGATAACCCCCGAGCGCCTGGTGGGAGTTCCCGGTGCGGTCGGCGGCCTGCTGGCGGCGCACGAGCGCTACGGTGTACTGCCTGTCGAGACCGTATTGGGTCCGGCGATCCGCTTGGCCCGTGGCGGTTTCCTCGTACACACCCTCTTGGCCCAGGTACTCGTCGAGACGCGGGAGAAGCTGACCGCCGATCCAGAGGTCGCGGCCATCTTCTATCCCGACGGCGAGCCGCTGCAGGCCGGGGACCGCTTGGTCCAGAGCCAGTTGGCCGAAACGCTGGAGCGTATCGCGCGGGAGGGCCGCGACGGGTTCTACGAAGGTGCCACCGCCGAGGCGCTCATCGCCACGTTGTCGGCGGGTGGCAATCCGATGACGCTGGAGGACCTGGCGAACTACGAGCCGCACTGGCGGCGTCCCGTCTGCGGGACCTATCACGGCTACACGGTCCTCGGCGCTCCGCCACCCATGGCGGGCACCGAAGTCGTTGAGACCCTGGAGCTCCTCGATCGCTACGACCTGACCACCATGGGCCTTCCTTACGATAACCCGGAGGCGCTTGGGAACGTGGTGGATGCGATCCGCATCGCCCGGGCCGATCGTGATGCTTGGATCGGCGCCCCCGACGACGCGGCGGTGCCCGGTGTCGGTCTCACCAGCGAGGCGTACGCTACGGAGCGGTCGGCCTTGATCGGTGCGGCCGTGACCGACACCCTGCCGCCGGGTGACCCTTGGGACGAAGAGCTGGAACGGCCGGCACCCGCCTGTGCGGCCATCGATCCGTTCCCGGCCACGACGTTCCCGAAGCCGGAGTTGGAACAGTCCGGCACCGGATCGAGACGCGAGGACGAGTATGCGCAAACCACGCACGTCTCGGTGGTGGACAAGGATCGAAACGCCGTCTCCATGACCTACACGCTGGGCCTCTACTTCGGCTCCGGGACGTTCTCCGAGGGCGCCTTCTACAATACGGCTGCCCTGAACTTCGGTGGGCCCGTCGCGAACAGTCGCGGACCCTATCGGTCGCCGCGCTCGAGCACGGCGCCCAGCCTGGTGCTCGAGAACGACGATGTGAAGTTGGTGGTCGGCTCGCCTGCCTCCGGTCGGATACCGCCGGCCATCGTCCATACGATCATCTATACGCTCGACTTCGGGTTCGACCCGGCCCGGGCGGTGTCCATGCCGCGGATCTATCCCGACTACCAGTCACCGCGCGTCCAACTCGAGCAAGGGTTCGTCGCCGAGGCGCTGACCGGACTCCGCGCCCGTGGCTACGACCTGAACGTCCATCCGCCCTACGACATGTACTTCGGCGGCGTGCATGTCGTCCTGGTCAC
>JASFLD010000337.1:0-5266 GCA_050118275.1 Gemmatimonadales bacterium | reverse complement strand
ATCGAAGTGGAAGTAGAACGACTCGGGTGCACGACAACGACCGCACGAGAACAATTCGCGAGCGATGCCTGCATTATGGGGTCGCGAATCGAGGCGGCGCAACGAGGCGCGAACAACGGACGGCCTGAGCTGAGAGGTTCAGTCAGGACGCTGGCGTGGTTGGCGTGCAGTCGGAGAGCGACCCTAGAAGCTTCTAACTACCAACCAACCGATGAGTCCCACAAGGTAGATCACAAGGCCTGCGCCGACCCAGACCGACAGAAAGCGCAGAGCTTCTTTCCAGCCCGAGAAGATCCCGGCAACGCGCGTGGAACGCCGCGATACCTCGGTCGCCGGGACCGAAGGTACAACTCGCTCGCGATCTAGCGTCGGTGGACGCTCCGCCACAGAAGGGCCAGTCATCCGCAATCCTGTAGTCGATTCGAGTATTCGCAGGGCCGGCCAATGATAGCCATCGACGGGGCCAACGTAAGTTACTACGAGATAGCCGCTTACGCCAGCGGAGCTGTGGCCTAGCCTACGATACGATCGCGCTCCCGTGGACCCGGCGATGCCGGTCAGGCTAGTCCGGTCACACTCTGCTCACCGTATCCGGCGAATTTCGACCCGGCGGTTCCGGGCGCGGCCCTCCGGCGTTTGATTGCTGGCAACGGGATCGGCAGGTCCGTAGCCCCGCGTCACCATGCGATCCCGAGCGACGCCCCGCTTTGACAGATACAGTTTGACCGCGTCGGCCCGCGTCTGCGACAGCCAGAGGTTACGACGCTCCTCACCCAAGTTGTCGGTATAACCGGCGATCTCGATCCGCAGCGTTGGATGCGCCAACATCACCCGGGCGACGCTGTCGAGGGTCTGTTCTGCGGACGACGTCAGACCCCAAGTGCCCGAGCGGAACGCTCCCTCGAGCGTGGCTTCGACCGCCGCGGTATCGGTCAGGATCGGACAGCCAACGGGATCGACCTCGCTGCCCGGCGGCGTGTCGTCGCATCGGTCCTCCGAATCAAACACACCGTCGCCATCGCTGTCGCGCGTCAATGGGCAACCTTCCGCGTCGACCTCTGTCCCCGCCGCGGTTTCGGGGCAACGATCACGGCTGTCAGGCACGCCATCGCCGTCGCCGTCGGGCTCTGGCGGCGGCAACGCTTCCTCCGTGGGCGCCGGTTCTTGCGCGACCGGGGGCGGACAGCCGTCCGCTCCGACGGTGATACCGGCCGGGGTGCCGGGACAGCGATCGGCGTCATCCGGGATGCCATCGCCGTCGCCGTCTGTCGGCGCCCGGATCTGCTGCTCCTCCGCAGCCTCGGTCGTCGCGACGACGGGCGCGCCGCCGGCGCGCGGGCGTCCCCCCAGCAGAACGCTGATGCCGGCTTCGAGCCCCCAGCTGACGAGCTCGTCGAATACGTCGGTACGATCGGAGTAGGCCGGCAGATAGTCGCCGGTGCCGGACAGTAGCAGGGCGACGCGGCGGCTGACATGAAATCGTGCGCCAAGCAAAGCCGTCACACCGCTATCGCCATACCAGTCCGGATCGATCCTGTAGGTGTTGAAGATATAGCCAGCGCCGATCCGCAGATCGACGAAGCTCAACAGCGGCTGGTTGTAGGTCAGGCGTGCTTTGACGGGAACGTAGATCGCGTCCCCTACCGGAGGCAGCGAATGCACCGTGGAGGTCAGCGAGGCGGCCACCTCCAGCTCGAGCCTGGCAAGCGGGAAGAACCCGATGAATGCGCCACCCCCGTACTCGTCGTCCAGGTGGAGTATGTCGGCAAAGCCGCTGTAGCGGCCGACGGCACCCATCTCCCATGTGCCCGCCGGTTGTGCCGCGGCCGAGCTTGCCAGCGTGAGAGCGGCGACTGTCAAGCTGATCTGCCTGAGGAGCATGAGAACCCCACCCTTCTTCCCAGAGGGACGCCTGTCGGCGACCCGCCCCATCCGCCGGAGAGGAGAGCCTTCCGAACGCGGCAGTTGAGGACTCGTCTCCAAGCTATCGCATCCGGACTGATACGCCAACGGCCGGTTCAGCGCCGATCACCTGGCGCTTCTGGCCGGCCGCGCGGCGCCGCGCCGGGGTTGGTTGCGCTGACGCCACAAACCACCCATGATGGACACCCACCCGAACTTCAGCGGAACCGAGGAGGTACCGGATGAAGTACTATCTTCCCGATCCCCAGCAAGACCCGACGGCTACGACGGCTGCGGACCTGCAACCCTGGGATGAAACCCGGGTCGTCGGCAAGGCCCTGCCGCGCGTTGACGCCTACGAACGTGTGAGCGGGACGGCTGTCTACACGCTGGACATGGCGCTTCCGGACATGCTGCACGCGGCCATCGTGCGCTGCCCGCACGCGCACGCGCGCGTGAAGGCCGTAGACACGAGGCGGGCCGAGGGGATGCCGGGGGTCCGCGCCGTGATCACCGGCGCGACGCCGGGCACGGACCTGCCGTGGTACTTCGGCGACGGAGGGGCTACGAGCACCCTCTTCGACGAGCACTGTCGCTTCGAAGGCGAGGAGGTGGTCGCGGTGGCAGCGGAAACGCCGCATCAAGCGTGGGACGCGGCCCGCGCCGTCGAGGTGGAGTACGAGGTGCTTCCCTTCGTGGTCGACATGGAGAAAGCGTTGGAACCGAACGCACCGGCGGTGCACGATGCCGGCAACCTCCTCGATACCAGCACTTACGAGCGTGGAGACGTCGAAGCCGGGTTTGCCGAGGCGGATGTCGTGTTGGAGGCGACTTATCGGACCCCTTGCGAGATCCACGCTCCGATGGAGACCTTCGTATCCGTCGCACGCTGGGACGGCGATCGGTTGACGGTGTGGGACTCGACCCAGGGTGTCTTCGGACGGCAGCAAGAACTGGCCCGATACTTCCGTCTGCCGCTCACCTCGGTCCGCGTCATCTGCCCGTACATGGGCGGTGGATTCGGCAGCAAGCTCACCACCGGCAAGTACACCGTGATCGCGGCGTTGCTCGCCCGCATGACCGCACGCCCCGTGAAACTGGCGCTGACACGCGAGGAGTCGTTCCTGTCGGAGGGCAACCGGCCACCCAACGTGATCAAGCTGAAGGGGGGGGTGAAGCGGGACGGCACGCTGACGGCCCTGAAGGGTGAATTCCTTGGTACTGGCGGCGCGTATCCAACCGGATCGGCGTCGCCCTACTTGATGCAGGTACTCTACCGCTGCCCGAACGTTCATACGGCAACCACCGACGTGTACACCAACGCTGGCAAAGGCCGTGCGTTCCGGGCGCCGGGCTTCCCGAACTGCGCGTGGGCGTTGGAGCAGATGGTGGACGCCCTGGCGGAAGAGATCGGGATGGACCCGGTAGAGTTCCGGCTGAAGAACATCGCGACGTCCCTACAAACGCGCAACGACATGCCTTATACGAGCATTGGCCTGGGCGACTGCATCAGCGAAGGCGCCCGCGCCTTCGATTGGACAGCGAGTCGCCAGCGCGCACGTGAACAGGGACACCTGCGACGCGGTGTGGGCATGGCCGCCGGCATGTGGGCGTACCCCGGCGATCCACGCGCCACGGTGATCGTCAAGTTGTTCGCTGACGGCAGCGTCAACCTGAACATGGGCGCCAGCGACATCGGAACCGGGACCAAGACGGTGATCGCCATGGTCGTGGCCGAGGAGCTGGGCGTGCCGCTCGAGAGTATCCAGATCGAGCATGCCGACACCGGCACGACCCAGCCGGCTCCCGCCAGCGGCGGAAGCCAGACGCTGGTCGTATCGGCGCCCGCGGCCAGGGCGGCCGCAGTCGAAGTCAAGCGCCAGGTGCTGGAAATCGCATCGGCCGAACTTGACCGTCCGACCGATTCGTTGCTACTGCTGAACGGCAAGGTCGTGCCGGCAGACGAGGAGGAAGCCGGTGTCGAGCTATCTCGCTTGAGCGGCTTGCGGCGCCGCCAGGTGATCGTCGGTCTGGGACGACGTCACCCTCATCCCGAGGGCAAGATCGCGCTCCCCTTCGCGGCGCAGTTCGCGGAGGTCGAGGTCAACACATTGACCGGCGAGGTGCGGGTCGTGCGCTTCGTCGCGGCCCACGACAGCGGGCGCGTGATCAACCGGCTGACCTACGAGAACCAGGTCTTCGGTGGGGTGACCATGGGGATCGGCTTCGGGCTGACGGAGGACCGCGTGATGGATCCGCAGACCGGCAAGATGGTCAACGCCAACTGGCACGACTACAAGATCCCGACAGCCAAGGACGTGCCCTTAGATCAGAGCTGTGTCTACATCGATCCGCACGACACCGAGGCGAACACCACGGGCTGCAAGGGCCTCGGTGAGCCCGCCACGATCCCGACCGCGGCGGCGATCGCCAACGCCGTCTACGATGCCACCGGCGTTCGCGTCACACAGGCCCCCATCACCGCCATGCAGATGGCTCGGCTGCTGGCCGAGCAGCGAGGAGAGTGAGCCATGCTTCCCGTCTTCGATTACATACGTCCGGGCTCGGTTCGCGAAGCGCTCGAGCAGGGCGCCGCGGATGGCGCCGTCTTGCACGCTGGCGGCACCGATGTGCTGGGTTGCCTGCGCGACGGAGTGTACTCGGCCAAGAAGTTGGTGGCGATCGGCCAGTTGGACGAACTGCGCGGCGTCGAAGCGACGCGTGACGGCGGCCTGCGCATCGGTGCTTTGACCACGCTGGCCGAGATCGCGGCACACCCCGTCATCGCGGAGCGCTACGCCGTCCTCGCGCAGGGTGCTGCTTCGGCGGCGAGCCCGCAACTGCGCAACCAGGGTACGATCGGCGGCAATCTGTGCCAGCGCCCCCGCTGCTGGTACTTCCGGGGCGAATTCCATTGCCTGCGCAAGGGCGGCGACAAGTGCTTCGCCGTGGCCGGTGAGAACCAGTACCACTGCATATTCGGCGGCGACCGCTGCTACATCGTGCACCCGTCGGACACGGCCCCGGCCCTCGTCGCGCTGGGCGCCAGCTTTCGCTTGACCTCGCGGCGTGGATCCCGCACGGTCGCGGCCGGGGAGTTCTTCGTCCCGCCATCCCAAGATGTGCACCGGGAGACCGTGATCCAGCCGGGTGAGCTGTTGAGCGAGATCCTGCTGCCGCGGGCCGGTCTACGCAGCACCTACAGGAAGGCGCGGGCACGCGGCGCCTGGGATTTCGCGCTGGCGGGCGTGGCGACTGCGCTGGAGATGTCGGACGGCCGGGTGCGACGCGCCAACCTTGTGCTGTCCGGCGTCGCGCCGATCCCGTGGCGGGCCACCGACGCCGAGCGAGCACTGGCGGGCAA
>JASFLD010000336.1:0-5273 GCA_050118275.1 Gemmatimonadales bacterium | reverse complement strand
TGCAGCAGGGAGTCGACATCCGCGATCCCGTGGTCGCGCATGAAGTGCGCGACGTTGGCAGAGCCGAGCAATTCCGTGCTGGGTGTCCAGACGATGTCCGACATGGCCTCGCTCCTCGAACGGTCGTCACGGCAGGTGCGGTGGTGGACTCAGTGTAGATACCCGGGGAGGAAGAGGCAAACGGGAACTAGATGCCAGCAGGCACTAAGACCCGGCGATGCGAGCGTTTCACGCGGCCCCTGCTGCCACCGTGATCCCACGTCGCATGGTGGCGGCCTGCTCGGGCTGGGCCTACATTCGGGTCGGCCCAGCCCGAGGTCGCGACGCGCCGGCGCAGTCACGATCTACGGGGCATGGTCCGGTCCGACTGAGGACCGGAACCGGCCGGGCCCACCAACGAATGCGCAAGCTTCAGATTCGAGCAGGCTCAGAGGAGGATTCCGCAGGATGTCGCCGTCCGGCCGGAGTGATGATCCGCTCCGCGAGCTCACACACCTGGTGCTCTACGATTATCCGCTGCCGCAGGAAGGTGGGATCTCGCCGATGGCCACGTGGATCGCTTACT
Source organism: Gemmatimonadales bacterium (assembly GCA_050118275.1). Lineage (GTDB taxonomy): Bacteria > Gemmatimonadota > Gemmatimonadetes > Palauibacterales > KS3-K002 > JASFMO01. The sequence continues at coordinate 4,708 of JASFLD010000336.1, read as the reverse complement.
ACTTGAAGGAACGTGGCTACCGGACCGTGCTCATCGGCAACCGCAAGTTCCTTGAATCGGACCTTTACCGCCGGCTCGAGCTGGATGTTCAGCCGCTCGACAAGATCATCCGCAAGGGGGCATGGAGCGACCTGCGACTCATGCGGCTGTACCTGCAGCTCCAACGGCGGTTCGGCGCTCGGGTCATGTTCTACCCGATGATGATCAATTACGTGAAGATCGCGGCAGTGTTGCCTCAACTCAAGCGTTGGCAGATGGCCAGCTTTCTGTACGGCAACGAGACCCTTCGCCTACTCGATAAGAGGCCGGGGACGCTGAGGCGAAACCTTCGCCGCTGCACACAGGTCTTCGCCGTCAGCCGCTATACGGCGGAGTTGGTGCGGGAACGATTCGGCCTGTCGAACGTCAGCGTGTTCTGGCCCGGCATTCGATACAAAGACTTCCAGGGATACGACCCCGACTACCGGTCGCGGCGTGGTTGGTCCGACCGGGAGGTCGTCTTGATGCTGTCGCGGCTGGCGGGACGGAAGGGTCACCACACCGCGCTACAGGCGATCGACCGTCTGCATGCTCGTAGACCCAGGGTGCTGCTTGCAATAGCGGGCTCGGGCCACATGCGCGACGAGCTCGAGGCCCGAACGCGAGAGCTGGGACTCGAGGGGAATGTCGAGTTCTTGGGACGCGTTGACGAGAGCGACAAGGCGAGCCTGTACCGGGCGGCGGATGTGTACTGCATGCCCAGTGAGGTGAATATCGAAAAGGCCGACGTGGAAGGATTCGGCATCACGTTTCTGGAGGCGGCCGCTTGCGGCACACTGGCGGTGGGAAGCCATACCGGCGGTATCCCCGATGCGCTTGATGATGGGAGAGCAGGCCTGCTCGTACCGCCCGGCGACCCGGTCGCGCTCGAGGAAACGCTGGAGAGCGTCCTGTCCGAGCCGCGCCGTTACGATGCGATGAGGGAGCGTGCCCGGCAGCGGGCCGAGTCCGAGTTCGATTGGCCTAAGCGCGTCGACGCGATGGTCGATGTTCTCCGGGATGCGGTGACCAGCCGTTGAGTCGCTCGGTCTTCTTCCTCTGCACCAGCGACTTATACGGCGGGGTCGAGAAGAACGTCGTTCTCCGGGCGCGCGAGCTGCAGGGCCGCGGTCATCGCGTCACCTTGGCGGTGAGCTGCGCTGAGGTCGAGCGGCGGGCGAGAGAGCAAGGACTGACGGACGTGCGCCGGGTTCGACGTGGCGGTGACGCGGACGTGACCGCGCTCTTCCGGTACGTCCGTCAGCTGCGCGCAGTGCGTCCGGACGCTCTCTTCATCGCTCACAAGATGGATTTCTGGTTGGGCTCGCTCGCTGGACGCATCGCCCGCGTCCCGAAGATCGTGCTGTACCTCGGTATCGAGCGGCGGTTCCGGCGTGGCCCCAAGTACAGAACGGTCTTCTCCCTCCTCGCCGACTGCATGGTGGTGAACAGCGAGTCGCTCCGCTCGAGAGTCCTCGAGAGATCTCCCTTCATTCCGGCGAACCGGATCGTCGTGATTCGGAACGGGTTCCCGGTTCCGGATGTGAGGGAACCCAGCGATGAGCTACGTCGCCGTCTCGGGGTGCCGGAAGATGCGATCCTGATTGGCGCGGCGGGCCAGCTGGTCCGCCGGAAAGGTTTCGATCTAGCGCCGGAGTTTCTGTCCCGACTGGTCGATCGGTGGCGCGTGTATCTGGCGATCGCCGGGGAGGGACAGGAACGGACAGCCCTCGAGCAGGCCGGTCGTGTCGCGGGCTTGGCGGACAGGGTTTTCCTTCTGGGGTATGTGCAGGACATGGCGGGGTTCTTTCGTGGCATCGATCTATTCGTGCTCTTCAGTCGCTTTGAGGGCATGGCCAACGTCTTGAACGAAGCCATGAGCTACGGCGTGCCGGTGATATCGACGCGGGTCAGCGGTTCCGAAGAGTTGCTGCTGGACGGTGAGTTGGGGCCGCTGGTAGATGTCGATGACGTCGGAGGTTTGGCGGAGGCAGCAAAGGGTCTTCTCGAGGAGGGATTGACTCGATCCGAGCGTCTGGTCGAGCACATCCGGGTCAACTACTCCATCGAGCGAATGATCGATCAAACCGAGGCTGTGCTGTTCTCCCGCGACTAGGGCCCGGAAGCCTTGAAGGTCGGCCGACGTCCGAAGTGGAGAGCGCCGGCCCGAAATGTGTGCCGGTGCCGGGGCTCGCCAGTGGTCGGACTCGCGGCAAGCTAATGGGTTCGAGCCTTGGTCCACCTGATCGAGCTGTTGGAGCCCCCGACCGGCCCGGGTCTCACCGGTCTGCTTGTTCTGCTTCCAAGTTCGCCGGAGGCTGGCGACGACATCCGGGTCGCGATAGGGGCGCGCGTGCTCCAGGTGAAGAAAGACGACCCGGTGGCCGACGCTCTTCCGTGTCAGACCGAGGGTCGGACCAGCCAACGGGGATCCGTCACGTGTCCGCTGCACACGTCTTCCACCGTTGTCCGGTCGGTCAATTCCGGAGATAGGCGGACGCTGCCACCCGAAAGGAACTGTCTCGGCTCCACCTCGCGGGCATGGGTCTCGATGAGATCGTCCACGGGATGCAGACACCGTCGGAGAAGATCAGGGCTGGCCGCCTCTGCGCTGTAGCGACTATGATACTACTGGCAGCAACTGGTTGCGACTGGGATGGGTCTTCGACGCCATCGAGCGCGAAGGTCCATATCGGTAGAGACATCGTCACCATGGAAGGGGATGGACCCACCTACGCCGAGGCGGCCGAGCAAGGATCTCTGGTCATCGCGATCTCGCGATACCCCATCACCGGGCGGGATTACGCTTTGAGATTCAGGATAGATGGTGTCGATCTGCTGGTCGAGCCGCCAGAAGCACACGCAGAGCGGGTCGAGCTGACCGAGCTCGACGTGTGGGGGACGCACGTACCGGAAGTATGGCGAGCCGAGCGATTCAGCGGGCGTCCTCACTTCTATCCGATCTACAGGCGCGGCGACCTCTACTCCTACTCGCCGCTCTCGCTCATCCTCCTCAAGGGTCGGCTCGACCTCGACCCTAAGTTCGCGAAACATGTCTCGAGTCCCTGGTTCCGCTACTTCACGGGAACGGTAACCGTCGATCGCGAGATCGAGCGTATTGGCGGGCCGCTGGGACCGAAGTTTCGCATCAAAGACACCGATCGTTACGTCGAGTCCATCGCCGACGCGCTCCGTCGTGATGTCGCGGAGGCCGAAGCTCGTCTGCCACCGGGAACCACCAACATCGTCCTCTGTGGGGGCAGGGACAGCCTCACGCTGTTGCTGTTGCCCTGGAAGAACCCGGTCCTCGTGGCGAGCGGCGCCCCTAACTACGAGCTCGTCAAGAAATTCGTCGCGGTACATTCGCTGGGCTTCGACGTGGTCGAGCTGGTGGACGATAGCTCACTGCTCAATCTCGAGATCCTGGTAAACTGCTGCAGAAACAGGCTCGACCACACGCGCTTTGGGCCGCCTCTCGTGCGCCTGGCGGAGAGCTTCGACCGCAAGGTCGTATTCTGGCAGGGCGCGTTGGCAGACACGTTCATGACGCCATACTGGCAAAGATACCGGCACAAGTCCCGTGGACTCAAGCGGCTGGTCGAGCGCAACCTTGACAAGATCGAGTATCGCCGCGAGTGGAACCGCGAGCGGGCGACGCTCCGGCAAGGGCGCTACTTCGATGCGCTGTGGAGACGCGGCGCCATGTGGCAGGGCGCTCACCAGTCGATCATCAGACAGCTCACCGGCTCGCTCGCCCTCTCCGCCTACCACGGGCCGGCGATGCGCGAGGTTATACAAAGCGTCGACCTGTTCACCGCGGTCCCTCGCGACGTCCGGCCACAGCTGGGCGCGCGGCTGTTCGGCGCACCCGTCGCCTACCCGGAGACGAACCCCGGGCCACCAAAAGCGCAGTTCAGAAAGGGTCACTCACACCTGAAACCCTTCCTGAACCAGCTCTCGGCGCTCGGCATACCGATCAGAACGGGCTAGGGAGGTTGTCCGTCGGCGGGGCCTGGTGTCGATCGGCGCGCGTTCGCGTTAGGAAGCCTCGCGGGCCGTCAGCACCGGGACTCTATTCCCGGGTCGAGTGTTCCTCCATCTCGTCGAGTTCTTGAAGCCCACGACGCGCCCAGGTCGCGCCTGTCCGTTTGTGTCGCTTCCAAGTCCGCCGGATGCTGGCGACGACGGCCGGGTCGCGATAGGGACGTGCGTGTTCAAGATGGAGGAGAACCGCCCGGTAGCGGACGCTCTTGCCCTTCAATCCGAGATTCTCGAGGCGGGCTCCCAGCTCCCGGTCCTGACCCCCGGATCCCATCTCCAGGTCGAATCCGTTCACCTCCAGCAAGTGCTTCCGCCAGGTGGACGCATTGTTGCCGTTCCATGAGGCGACCGTCGGAGTGAGAAAGTCCAACACCGCGGCCAGTTGGGGAGAGCGGATGATGCGGAGCCGATGCCGACCCGGGTTCCAGCCGGCCTCGATTAGCCAACGCGGATCCATCACTCGCCCGCTGCGCACGTCGTCCACGGTGATCCGGTCCGTCACTTCTTGTGACAATCTGACGCCGCCACCCGAGAGGAACCGCCGGGGCTCCGCCAGACGGGCATGCGCCTCGACGAAGTCATCGCGTGGAATGCAGTCTCCGTCGGAGAAGATCAGGTAATCGGCCCTGGTGGCCAGCAGTGCGCGGTT
>JASFLD010000335.1:0-5282 GCA_050118275.1 Gemmatimonadales bacterium | reverse complement strand
GGCGCTGGTCGGCGATGCCGCCGATGGGTATCCCGGGCTGCCGGGCTGGGGCGCCAAGTCGGTGGCGACGGTGCTGGCGCGCTACGGTCACATCGAGCGGGTCCCGAAAAGGGCGATCGATTGGGAGGTGGATGTACGGGGTGCGACGCGGCTGGCGGCGACGCTGGCGGAGCGGTACGAGGACGCGTTGCTGTTTCGGCGACTGGCGACGCTGGTCGTCGAGGCCCCGGTCGCGGCGAGCGTCGATGAATTGGAGTGGCGGGGTCCGACGCCCGGGTTCGCCGCCGTCTGCGATATCTTGGAGGATCAGGCACTCGTGGCTCGGGCCGCGGGCCTGGCCGAGCGTCACGTATCCTAAAGGGTGACAGGTGAGCAAGGACTCGTTTCTGGAGTACGTGCTGGACCAGCTGCGTGGGCTCGACCGGGTCGAGGCGCGGAGGATGTTCGGAGCGCACGGGCTCTACCAGGCCGGGGTCTTCTTCGCGATCGTCCACGACGGACGGCTCTACTTCAAGACGGACGGCGAGAGTCGCGCCGAGTACGAGCGGCGGGGGATGGGCCCGTTCCGACCCACCGAGAAGCAGACGCTGAAAACGTACTACGAAGTGCCGGTGGATGTGCTGGAGGACGACGAAGCACTCTGCCTCTGGGCGCTTCGTGCCTGCCGCGGCCAGTCTTGACCGGCCAGTCTGGGGCGATAGATTTTCGCGGCGCGGTCCTTATTGTAGAGCGGCTTGTAGAGCGGCGGCTACAACCGGGGCGGTGCCAGACGCCGGGCTTCGCGGCGGCGGAGCCGAGGCGCCCACTGGGGCTGTAGCTCAGTTCGGTTAGAGTGCCGGTCTGTCACACCGGAGGTCGCGGGTTCGAGTCCCGTCAGCCCCGTTTTTCTAAAGCCAGTGCGGTGCGCTAAGGTAGTGTCTCGGCCGAATTCTCGGCGAATCTACTGTTCTATCGGCTTTTGGAGGTCGACTTGATCGCTCTCAACAACGTGAGCAAGTCGTTCGGTCCCACGGTCGCGGTGGATGACGTGTCGTTCACCGTGGATCGCGGGGAAGTCGTGGGCTTTCTCGGTCCCAACGGTGCCGGAAAATCGACCACGATGCGGCTGATCACGAACTATCTCGAGCCCGAAAAGGGGGCGGTGCTGATCGACGGCGCCGATGTGCGGGAGGACCCGGTGGCAGCGCGGCGGCGGATCGGCTACCTGCCCGAGAACAATCCGCTTTATCCCGACATGCTGGTCTCGGAGTACCTGCGCTTCGTGGGTGATCTGCGAGGCGTGTCCATCGATGGGCCGGGAAGCGCCGTGGACGACGCGGTCCAGGCGACGGCGATCGCCAGCGTCTTCTACCGGCCGATCGGCGAGCTGTCGAAGGGCTACAAACAGCGGCTGGGCCTGGCGGCGGCGATTCTACACAAGCCCGACTTTCTCATCCTCGACGAGCCGACCGAGGGTCTCGACCCGAACCAGCGTCAGGAGATACGCAAGCTGATCCGTGAGGTGGGCAAGGAGCACACCGTCATACTGAGCACGCACGTGCTGCCCGAAGTGGAGGAGACCTGTCGGCGGATCATCGTCATCCACCAGGGGAAGATCGTGGCCGACGGCTCCACCGACGAGATGCTGGCCCGTGCTCAGGGCACGCGGACGATCGTGGTCGAGGTCGAGGGCGACGGCGTGGATGCCGCCGTTCTGGACCTGGCGGGAGTCGAGGAGGTTACCGACCGCGAAGAGCGCGACGGGCGCACGCGGCTGGTCTTGGCTGTTGGCTCGGGGCCCGATCCGCGGCCCGAGATCTTCCGGCTGGCCAGAGACAAGAACTGGGTGCTGTGGGAGTTGCACGAGGAGATGGGTAGCTTGCAGGACCTGTTCGGCCAGTTGACCCAGTAGGAGGCCGGGATGCGTAACATTTGGACGATCGCACGCAAAGAGCTGCGCGGATACTTCGATCACCCGACCGCCTACATCCTGCTGGTCGTATTCTTGGCCATCAATCTCTTCTTCTACTTCCGCAGCGCCTTCCTGATCGGCCAGGCGTCGCTGCGGCCGATGTTCGAGCTTCTACCCTGGATCCTGCTCTTCTTCGTCCCGGCGGTCACGATGGGCTCGCTGGCGGAGGAGAAGCGGCACGGCACGCTCGAGGTCGTGCTCAGTCAGCCGATCCGCGAGCACGATCTGCTGATCGGTAAGTACGTGGGTGACGTGCTGTTCGTCGCCATCGCTCTGGCTGGCACGCTGCTGGCCCCGCTGACCCTGACGCTGGGCGGCTCGCCCGACTTCGGGGTGGTGATCGCCCAATACTTCGGCAGCCTGCTGCTGGTGGCGGGGATGACGGCGGTCGGCCTGTTCGCGTCGGCGCTGACGCGGAACCAGATCACCGCCTTCATCGTCGGTACGGCGTCGGTCTTCGTGCTGATGATGGCGGGCACCGAGGTCGTGCAGATGGGGCTGCCGACCTGGGTCTCGGGTGCCGTAGGGCAGCTGGCCATCTTGCCACATTTCGCCAACGTGACGCGCGGCGTCATCGATCTGCGCGACCTGGTCTACTTCGCGGCCGTGGCGGTTGCGTTCCTCGCGCTGGCCTATTGGCTGCTGGCGCGCGACCGCCTGAGCCACAAAGGCGCTCTGTACCGGAACCTGAAGCTGGGCACCGGTCTGCTGGTCGCCATCGCCGTGGTGGCGAACCTGTTCGGCTCTTACATCCCGGGCCGCATCGATCTGACGGCCGAACAGCTCTACACGCTGTCGGATGGGACCAAGCAGATCCTGCGTAACCTGAACGACGTCGTCACGATCACGTTCTTCACTTCGCGCGAGCTGCCGGCCCAGGTGCAGGTTCTGGAGCGGGACGTGAGCGACGTGTTGCGGGACTTCGAGCGCTACAGTCGTGGCAACGTGCAGGTGATCCGCAAGCATCCGGACCGCAGCGAGCAGGCGGCGCAGGAGGCGCAGCAACTAGGAATCCAGCCCGTCCAGTTCAACGTGGTGCGACGGGAAGAGTTGCAGGTCAAGCAGGGGTGGCTGGGACTGGCGGTGCAGTACGCCGACCAGTCGGAGGTCATCCCGTTCGTTCGCGACAACCGGACGCTGGAGTATCAGCTGGCCAGCAACGTCTGGCGGCTGACGCGGACGTCGACACCGAAGGTCGCGTTCGCTTCGGGCCACGGCGAGAAGACGCAGACCGATTACGCGCGCTTCACGCGCGAGTTGCGCCAGACCTACGACGTGACGACCGTCGATTTGTCCTCCGATACGGCGGTCATCGAGCCGGATGTCGACGCGTTGATCATCGCGGGGCCGAAGAGAGCGCTGGACGCGCGTGCACGGGAGCGGGTACGCTCCTATCTGGCCAGCGATGGGCGGCTGCTCTATCTGGGCGACGGGGTCGATGTCAATCTTCAGTACCTGTTCGCCATGGCGTTGCCCGACTCGGTGCGCGACTTGACGCGGCAGTTCGGCGTGCAGCTGAACGGCGATCTGGTGTTCGACGTGCGTTCGAACGAGTCGATCCAGGTGCCGGGCGAGGTCTTCAACTATATCGTGGCCTATCCATTCTGGCTGCGGGCCCTGCCGGTGGGCGAGCATGCGATCACCCGCAACATCAACAGCATATTCCTGCCTTGGGCCAGCTCGCTGGACACGCTGGCGACGGTATCGGGTCGGACATTCACTCCGTTGCTGGCGACCAGCGAGTTCGCCAGTCATCAGGTCGGGAACCTGCAGATCCGGCCCGATCAGGAGCTCGCCTACGATCCCGAGCAAATGGAGCAATTCGCGTTGGCGGTGGCGGTCCAGGGCGCGGTACGCAGCGACATGGTGAAGGGCGAGACGGCGACCGAACCCGACGGGGGCACGGACGGCCAAGTGAGTGGTGCGATGCGCGGGCGCGTCGTCGTCGTGGGCGATGCCGACTTCCTCGCCGACCAATTCGTCGGCAACGCGCCGGAAGGCGTTCTCTTCGCGCTCAACTCGATCGACTGGCTGACGCAGACCGAGGCGCTGCTGGGCATCCGCTCCAAGCAACCGACGCCGCGCCCGCTGGTCTTCGAATCGAACTTCGAGATGCTGTTGGTGAAGTACCTCAATCTCATCGGTGTGCCGCTGGCCTTCGTTCTGCTGGGTGCGGGGCGACTGCTGAGCCGGCGGCGGAAAACGCGACGGAAGTACGGAGAATGAGCGATCGGTTTCTCAAAATCCTGATAGGCGTCCTGATCGTCCTCGCCGTGGCTTGGGCGGCGGCGCGTTTCACGTCGGGACGTGGCGGCGGCGCGGAGACGGGCGGATTCGACCTCGCGCTGAGCGATGAGGCCGAGGTCGACAGCGTGGTCATCGCCACGCCGGAAGATACGGTGCGGCTGGTGGCGGACGGCGGCGATTGGACGGTGAACGGTTACGAGGCGATGGCCGATGCCGGCGAGTCGCTCGAGCGAGCGCTGGAGGAGGCGCAGATCGGCCAGTTGGTCAGCCGCAACCCGGAGAACCACGGTCGATTGGGCGTCGCGGAGGACGAAGGCCGCCGGCTGACCGTCTACGCGGACGGACAGGCCAAGCTCTCGATCATCTTGGGCGACCGTGCCCGCGGCTATCGGGAAGCGTATATCCGGCGTCCCGACGACGACGAGGTGTACACGATCTCGGGCGGCCTGATCAGTCTGGCCGGCCGCTCGGTGACCGACTGGCGTAAGAAAGAGATCCTGTCGTTCACCCGCGGTGACATCGCCGGGATCGAATACACGTATGGCGACACAACCTTCTCGTTGACGCGCGACTCGGCGGGTGTCTGGCACATCGGAATGGACGGCCCGGTCATCGACGAGGCGGATCTGTCGGGCGCGCTGAGCCAACTGGCGGGCCTGCGGGCGATCGGTTTCGCGGCGGACAGCGTAGCCGACACGCTCACCTGGCAGCCGGCAGCGCGGGTGCGGGTCGTTGGACCGGGCGGCGCGGTTCTGGGGGACCTGACGTTCCTGGAGCGCGCCGAGGAGGTCGGTTATTACGTGCGGCGCGGCAACTCGCCGGTCGTGTACACGGTGAGCAAGTACACCGGCGACCAGATCCTCAAGCGCGAGAGCGATCTGCTGCCCCAGCCCGAGGAGGCGGGTGAAGAGCCCGCGGAAGCGGCGGCTGAGGAACCCGGCGGAGCGATGGGCGCGGCGGACACGACGGGTGTGTCCGGCGACGTGGAGGCGGCCGATACGACGGGAACGCAACGGCCGTCCGGTTGAACTTTCCCGTGACCCGGAATAGATTCCCGTTCGCTTTCAGGGGGGCGTAGCTCAGC
>JASFLD010000334.1:0-5297 GCA_050118275.1 Gemmatimonadales bacterium | reverse complement strand
ACACGTAGTTCGTGCTGCCGCTGCGATTCTCCATGGGAGCGACCACGAACGTCTCGGCCTCGGAAGCGAAGGCCTTGGCCAGAGCATTGATCCCGTCGTCGTCGATCCCATCGTCGTTGGTGATCACGACCCTTCGCGGCCAATCGTTAACCTGGGCCGCGGCAGGCCAGGCCGAGGCGAGAAGTAGAAGGAGGAAGACGCTGATTGCTCTGTATCTCATCGATCGGGCTCCGTATGGTGAAGGTCGCGGCGTCCGTGTCCCGGCGCGGGACGAGCGCTTGCGGACTCGCTCGGGTACCGGCTACTTAGACGTTTCATGCAATCTATATCAAAGAGCGCGCTGGATCTGATCGGTGGCACCCCCCTGGTGGCGCTTTCCCGGCTGCATCCCGGTCCTGGAAAGATCTTGGCGAAAGCCGAGTTCGTCCAGCCGGGCGGCAGCGTCAAGGATCGGGCGGCCTTACAGATCATACAAGATGCGCGGGCGGCCGGTCGTCTGGCACCCGGTCAGACGGTGGTCGAGATGACGAGCGGGAACATGGGGACCGGCCTGGCGGTGGTCTGCAACGCGCTGGGTCATCCCTTCGTGGCGACGATGTCGGAGGGGAACAGCCCGGCGCGGGCCCGGATGCTCGAGGCGCTGGGTGCCGAACTGGTCCGGGTCCCGCAGGTCGACGGTCGGCCGGGCCAGGTGACGGGGGCCGACATCGCGGTAGCGGCCGAGCGGGCCGAGAGGATCGCCGAGGAGAGGAACGGCTACTACGTCGATCAGTTCAACAATCGGGCGTGTGTGAAGGCGCATGAGGTCGGGACGGGACCGGAGATCTGGGAAGCTCTCGATGGCGAGCTCGACGCTTTCGTGGCCGCGGTGGGTACGGGCGGTACCTTCATCGGCGCCAGCCGATTTCTGAAGCGCGGGAGACGGGACCTTGCGTGCCTGGCGGTTGAGCCCGAGGGCGCCGAGGTGCTGGCCGGCAAGGAGGTGAAGAAGCCGTGCCACCTGTTGCAGGGCACCGGCTACGGCCGTGTTCCGCCGCAGTGGAGCCCCGAGCTGGCGGATGGTTTTCTGGCCGTGTCCGATTCGGAGGCCGGCATCTTTCGAGGTTTGTTGGCGCGACGCGAAGGGTTACACGTCGGGTTCTCGTCGGCGGCGAATGTGTGCGCGGCGGTGAAAGCGATCGAGAGTGGACGGCTGGGCGAAAGCCCGACGGTTGTGACGGTTCTCTGCGACACGGGATTGAAGTACTAGCCCGGATCGCGCGCTGTGGCACTGTACCCCGCATCGGGGATGCGCATCTCGATGGCGTCGAACCAGGCGACCGCGCGGCTGGCGGTGTCGTCGGTATCGACCATCACGGCTACGGCGGTGACAGTTTCCGGATCTTCGCCAAACGCGTCGCGGTAGTCGCTCACGAAGTCCCGCTCCTCGCGCACCCACTCACCGACGTGGTCGGCCCCGCTCTGCACGACGATGGTCGTCACGTTGGCGAAGTAAGGGTTCGGGTAGACGCTCCCCTCCGGCTCATGGCTAGCCCAGACGTAACAGACGGCGCGTGCCTGACGGCTGAACGGTTCGGCGTCGAAGATTACGAACAGACGAGCCGCATAGTCGTCGCCGCGCTTTTCGCGCTCGCGCTCGTTGCCCGGTAGGGGCGTCTCGACTTTCCAGCGCCAGGTGACCCGCTCGCCGTGCCGAGGCGAGATGTCGACAGGGTGCCAGAGGGCCGAGGCCGAGCCGTCGCTGGAGGCACGAAGCGCTTCGATGCCGTCCTCGACGCCGACGGCGAAGTCGTTGGTTCTCGAAGCCAGGCGGACTTCCTCCCAGCGCTCCGACCAACGCTCCGAGAAATCGGCGACGATGGTCACGTCCCGATGCTGAGCGGCCACCTCCGGGCCGGGCCGTCCGATCGCAAGGATAGCCAACAGCGGTAGGGCGAGATGATGAGGAGCATCCATGCCGCATCAACGCGAACAGCGGCGTCGTGGTTCCGCGCCGGCGTGCTCGATGCGCGGTGAGACGCAGTAGCCGGCGATCCAGTCAGTCGAACTCGAGGAACTCGACCGGCGCACCGTCGTGAACGATGAACGCGACACGGACTCCCTGGGACGGCGAGTTGGGCGCGATGAGGATCTCGTGTCCTGCCAGAGCGGCGTCGAGATCGTCGACCTCGAAGGCGACGTGGGGGACCGTCTTCACCAGTTCGGGGAACGGCGAGTCGGGCTCGAACCTCATCCACTCGATCCCGAACGGACTGGTCTCGTAGCCCGCGACGTAGACCTTGAAGCGCTTCAGGTACTTCTCTCCGGGCCGCTGCTCGGTGGTCGGTATGCCCAGGTGATGGTACTTCACTTTTGCTGCGTCCTCACTGTAGGGGTCGGAACAGCTCGGTCCGGGCTTCGTACTTGCGGGCCGAGAGCCCGATCAGCCGGATGAATAGGCGCTTGAGGCCACGACCGAGGGCACGGGCCGCACTGCCGCCGGCGTCCGTCTCGTCAGATGCGACCTCGCCGCGCAGCCAGTGCTGCAATTCGTCCAGATCACCCAGCGAGAGCACCTCGACTTCGAGACGCGCCTCGTAGTAGTAGTTGCCGGTGCTCGGCTCGGGCCCCGGCAGCGGCGACAGGTAGACCCGCTCGAGCGCCTGTGCAGCGGCGGCGATGGTCGCGAACCACTCATCGTGCTCGGGGTCCCAAGAACGCGTCAGGTTGAATTCGCCGGAGAGAGGTTCCTGGAAGAGGATGACAGACCAGGTGGACTGGGCCACCAGGCCGTCGGCCAGGAACCGGTCGTGCCACAACTCCAATTGAAAGTAGAAGCGGAGCGGCAACCCCGATAAGAGCGGGCGGATGAGCGCGGAATCGGAGAGCAGGGCAACCGGCTGCACCGTCGCGCGCCAACCGTTGTCGGCGTTACCGGGCGAGAGAGACAGATGAGGTTCTTGAGCCGCGACCGGTGTGGCGACGGCCGGGATCGCAGCCAGCGCGGCCGCGATCAGAACCTTGCGGCGAGCCGCGCGACGAAGTTGAATCCGCCCGATCCGACCAATGGGTAAGCGAAATAGAAGCCCAGGCCACCGAGATCCAGTCCAGCGCCGAGGTCGGCCTGCCAGTTGCTGCTCTTCGTTAGATAGTCCCAGTAGTCCTCGTCAGAATCCCAGGCCGCGCCCGCGTCATAGAAGAGAACGAGCGCCGGCTCGAAGTCGATGCTGAAGATGTCGCCGCGGATCGTCTTGGGATCGTACGTCTGATCCCAGCGCCAGCTGAAGTCGAGGCCGGTCCGATACTCGGCCTGGAACAAGGCGAAACGTTGACAACCATAGCCGGGCGTCTCGCCGACGGCTCCCGAGCTGCGCACGCCGCAGTCGAACTCCTGCATCGAATAGCCCGGCAACGATCCCGTGCCGCCGATCACGTGCTGGCGCTGTGCCGGTGTGAGCTCGTCACCGAGACGGCCACCGCCGATCACCCGCAGTCCCACGGCCGCATTGCGGCTGACCCGCAGGTAGCGGCGCAGGTCGAGCAGCAGGTGGGTGAAATCGGGTTTTTCGCCGCTGAGGTTCCCGCCGACGGCGCGCTCGAGGGTGGCGACGCCGTACCAGCCGGACCAGGGACGGTCCGGGTCGTTGCGGGTGTCGATCCCCAGCCTGAAGCGTAGGCTCTGGAGGTCGCCGGGGTGGGCGGCGGCGTTGGGGCGCAGCTCGTCGTTCTTGTTGAAGAAGATGGTCCAGACGTTGCGAGTCGAGAGGCTGTCGTGCTTCTCGTCACGAAACTCCACGGACCCGAAAAGGCTGTTGGCCTCCCAGCCCAGGCTGGCGTACCAGCCCTCTCGCTTGTAGTAGTCGCGATAGTCGCGGCGGAAGAAGAAGAGCGCCAGGGAGTTCTCGAGGTTGGTCAGCTGCCAATCCTCGATCGGGTTGACGATCGACTGGATGCCGCCCTCCAGCCAGAAGGCGCGGTGGCCGAACAGCCACTGCTTACCATGCACCTGCCAGCCCAGGTCGCCCTCTTCGGGTTCGAAGCCGGCGACGGTCCTCCAGATGAGGAACGCCTCGAAGCGGAAGGGATTGCTGCCGCCGGTCGTGATGCGTGGTCCGACGACGATGGGCAGAGCCTCGACGCGATTGTAGGCGCGAGCCGAAACGAAGATCTCGCTGTCTCCCAGCTTCCAGCTCGGCAATTCGATGCGTGTTCTGGTCAATTGAGGAGAGCTGGGAGCTCCCCCCGACCCAAGGTACTCGATGCCTTCGCCGGTCCGCCGATAGCGGAAGACGGCGGTGTAGGTCGTGATCACTCCGGCGACGTTCCCCTCGTCGGAGCCGATGACGATGCCGCCGACGACGATCAGGTCACCGCGGACGCTCGAGCCCTCGACGAGGGTGACGTCGCCGTTCAAGACGACGAGGTTGCCGTCGACAGTGCCGGCCAGTTCGACCGGGCCGCCCAAGATCGCAACGTCGCCGCCGACGGTGGTGCCGGCCGGGATGCGGGTGCGGCCGGAGAAACGGATCGTGCCGGGCCTGTTGTAGTAGGCGACCAGCTGGTCGGCGACTTTGTTGGGAAGCTCTTGTCCCGGCGGCAGCGGCTGGCGCACGCCGACGGCGACGGTGTCCTGGGCGGCGGCCGGCGCGTGCGCTGTGACGATCAGCGCGACGGCGATCGCGGTCGTTAGCACGCGATTCATAGGGATCCTCCAAGCAGGCGAACTCGTACTAGCTGCCCGCATCAGAGCAAACCCGGTGCCCGAGACATGGTGGAGAAAGCTTAGTCGTCATGCACACGTCTATATGAGGCCGGAGCGGCGATCGTGTCAATTGGATACATCGAACGTGCGGAACGCGCACGCGGCTCAGCCGCCCTCGTCCGCATCCTCGTCGTCGGCTCGCTGAATGCCCAAGCGTTTCATACGGCGATACAGGTTGGGTCGGTCGGTGCTCAAGCGCCGCGCCGCCTCGGCTATGTTGCCGGCCGAGCTGTCGAGCGCCCCCTTGATGAGCTGGCGCTCGTAGCTCTCGAGCAGCTCGGAGAGCGAACCGCCCTCGGGTTGCGAGACGGAAGCCCCGAGCTTGATGCGGGGAAGCACGGACCCGATGTCGTCGGCATCGACGGCGCGATCCGGGTAGAGGATCATCAGGCGTTCGATGGCGTTGGCCAGCTCGCGAACGTTGCCCGGCCAATCATAGGCGCGCAGTGCGTTAACGGCGGACTCGGTGAAGTGCGGCGGACGCAGACCGTGTCGCGAACGGTAGAGCTCGATAAAGTGGGCGACGAGCAGCGAAATGTCCTCTTTCCGCTGCCGC
>JASFLD010000333.1:0-5300 GCA_050118275.1 Gemmatimonadales bacterium | reverse complement strand
CGCTCGCTGTTCGTTCATCGGGAAGACCACGACTACTACAACCTGGCGCCGGCGCTCAGCCCCAACGGCCACCGCCTGGTCTTCCTATCAGAGCGCGGGCAGTTCTCGATGGACATGTACCTGGCCAACACCGAGACGGGAGAGATCGAGCGGAAGATCGTCAGCACCGCGCTCGACCCCCATTACGAGAGCCTGGAGTTCATCAACTCGGCGGGCGCGTGGGATCCGGAGGGCCAACGCTTCGCCTTCGCGGCGATTAGCGGCGGCCAGCCTGTAGTGGAAATCCTGAATGTGGAAAGCGGCGAGGTCGAGCGGGAAATCAAGGTCGCGGCGGTGAAGGAGATATTCAGCCCGACCTGGTCGCCGGATGGGGAGCGCATCGCGTTCTCCGCCAATGCGGGCGGCTGGTTGGATCTGTATGTGCTCGACCTGGGCAGCGGCAAGCTGGATCGCTTGACTGACGATGCTTACGCCGATCTGCAGCCGGCCTGGTCGCCCGATGGCCGGCGGATCGCGTTCTCCACCGATCGGTTCCGAACCGACCTGTCGAATCTGACTTACGACGGCTATGGTCTGGCGCTGCTGGAGGTGCAGTCGGGCGCGATCGAGCGGCTGCCGACATTCGGCGGAGCGAAGAACATCGATCCCCAGTGGTCGCCGGACGGCGCCAGCCTCTATTTCATCTCCGACCGCACCGGCATCAGCGATCTCTATCGCCTGGAACTTCCGAAGACGCCGCCGCCGCGGATCGCGCGTCTCGTCGCTGCAACGAGCGGCGACCGAGAGGCAGACGATACCCTGTCCCGGCCGTACCAGATCACCCGGCTGCTCACCGGAGTCAGCGGCATCACGTCGCTCAGTCCCGCGCTCTCGGTGGCGCGCACGACGGGCCAGGTCGCCTACAGCGTCTACGAGCACGGTGGTTACGACCTCTACACCGTCGATTCCCGCGCCCGGCTGGAGGCTCAGCCTGCAACGTCACAGGTCGCGGCACTCCGCCCTGACATCTTGCCGCCCGCCGACCGTTCAGACGGGTGGGTCCGTGAAGCGCTGCTGGAACCCGACCGCACGCTGCTCGATACACTGACGGTCACGAGCCGACCTTACAGCCCCCGGTTGTCGCTCGACTACGTGGCACCGCCGACCTTCGCATTGGGGACCAGCCAGTTCGGCACCTTCATCAGC
Source organism: Gemmatimonadales bacterium (assembly GCA_050118275.1). GTDB lineage: Bacteria > Gemmatimonadota > Gemmatimonadetes > Palauibacterales > KS3-K002 > JASFMO01. The sequence continues at coordinate 4,115 of JASFLD010000333.1, read as the reverse complement.
GGGGGCAGCGCGCTCTACTTCAGCGACATGCTGGGGCGACGCAACCTGACCACGGCACTGCAGGTGAACGGCGATTTCAAGGACATCGCGGCGCTGGTCGGATACTCCAACCTGCGAACGCGCTGGAATTGGGGCGTCTCGGCATCGCAGATACCATATCTCACCGGAGCGTTCGCCAGCGGCCTCGCCGACCAGGACGGTCAGCTCGTGCGGGTGGACCAGACCTATCTGTTCCGCGAGACCGACCGGCAGGTCGGCTTGATGGTTCAGTATCCCTTCAACCGCGCGCGACGGCTCGAGCTCTCGGGGGCCTACTCGAACATCGGTTTCAGCGCTGAGCTGAAAACGCAGACCATCGACTCGTACGGACGACTGGTCAAAGAGACGAAACAGGACCTCCCCTCGCCCTCCGCCTTGAACCTGGGGACGGCCGGCGCGGCGCTGGTCTATGACAACACGATCTTCGGTTACACGGCCCCGCTGGCGGGCCAGCGCTACCGCGTGGAGCTGAGCCCGATGTTCGGCACGCTGAACCTGGCGAACACGCTGGTCGATTATCGCCGTTACTTGAGAGTGGTCGGGAACAGCACTCTCGCCGGCCGCCTGATGAGCTACGCACGCTGGGGCGGTGATGCCGAGGACGAACGCCTGGTCCCGCTGTTCATCGGCTACCAGCCGCTGGTCCGCGGCTACAACACCAGCTCCTTCAGCGCCAGCGAGTGCCGCGCGACCGCCGCCAGCAGCTGTCCCGCCTTCGACCAGCTTTTCGGCAGCCGGGTGCTGATCGGCAACCTGGAGCTTCGCGTGCCGCTCGTCGGCCCGCTGGGCTTGATCAGGTCGCGCGGCTTGCCGCCGCTCGATGTCGCTGGATTCTTCGACGCGGGCTCCGCCTGGTGGGGGACATCCGGCCCAATGCCGTCCCGGGGGATCAGCCGGCTGAACACGAGCCCGGACAATCCCGTGACCAGCTACGGTGCGGCGCTACGCATGAACGCCTTCGGCGTCGCGGTACTCGAGTTCGATTTCGTTCACCCCAACGACCGACCTGACAAGGGGTGGTACTTCGAGTTCGGGTTCACACCGGGCTTCTGAGCCCGGGGCGAGATCGCACGGCGTCGAACATCGCGCGGGACGGATGACGACGGTAGAGGCGTCGGTCGCGCCACGGGGACGATTCGGCGCCGCTCCGCTGGTTCAGTATACAATGCCGAGCCGGAGGTAGAGCTCGTAGTTGTCCCGGTGCGTCATCGACTCGAGCTCGGCCGCCGCTCGGATCCGCGAATAGCGGAATTCGGCCGCCGAATACAACGCGTTGTCATCCAGCGCGTATAAGGCCAGGGTCGCGCCGACGCTGTACCGGTCAGCCAACGACCATGTCGCCACTCGCTCGGTCAGCCCCCCATCGTCAAAGTGCTCATAGCGCAAGGCAACCGTGACCGGGTGCGACTCGACCTGAGAGCGCCTTCCCCTGTAATTTCCGCCGCCGAATTTTTCCCGCTTTCCGTAAAGGAACGAGTAGGCAGCCGTGAGCGATAGCGCCCCATCCTCGAAGGCTCGCTCAAGCCCAGCGTAATTCTCTCTCGAGAGTGCCTTGGCGTACTCCGCATTCACCACGACGGCGGCCGAATCGCCGACCACAACCGTCACGTTGAGCCCCGCATCGACAGTGCTGTTCCTGCGACCCCAACCCGGCTCGTTCAAGTAGGAGCCGAATACGAGTGCGCGATCTGAGAGCGGCTTGACTTGGCCGGAGAGAATGACCGACCCGACATGGCGTTCAGGTTCGCCAACCTCTCGGCGTACCGAGTCGGTCCCGAACAGGCCGGAGCCGAACAGTTGGCCAAGCTGTCGGTCGCCCTTGTAGAGGGTCGCCGATACGTCGGCACCGATGGGTCCCGTACCTCCGATCGTCAGACCGAACGCCTCGACCTCATAGGCATCCTCTAGCATGGGATCGGTTATCAGAAAGTTCTCGAACAGACCGTAGGGCTGCGACCGTTTGCCGACTACTAGATAGAATGGAAAGTCCGATTCCTGCAGGTCGATGTGCGCCTCATCGAGTTTGATCGTGCCGTCGCCTTGCTTCACGCCATCCTCGATGTACTCCGCGCTGAACACGACGATGGAAGTAGCCCAGTCCTTCAGGCTGCCGTCCAGCGCGGCCTCGACGCGCCGCACGTAGAGGTCCGAGACCGAACTCGATTCCGCAACACCGATGTCGCGGTACCGCATCCACCTGAACTCGCCTTCCAAGGTCATCAAGACCGCAAGGTTGTCGAGCCACTTCGGTATGCGAGACTCGCCGGCCGCTTCCTGGTCGATGGACCAGCTTGAAGCCAGCGGAGCATTCACGAGCTGCGCCCGCGCCGGGGTCCCAAACACCGCCACCAGCGGCCAAATCGCAACCGTGTTTACGAGCGGCCGCCACGCGACGCGCCGGCTAATCTTCACGCCGAGATACCCAGGACGCACTCGGGACGTGCCCGCGCCGCGATCGAATGTCAGCGAGCGTCTGGCTGGCGGATGATAGTGAGAATGCATTGTTGGCAGCGACGTGGACAATAACCTGTGCACACAACGACTGCCTTCAGCGGCAGCTCGGACGTTGTCTGTCCCCATCCGTACACGGCCTGACGATAGCTGGCAATCTGCGCCCACCGTCAAGGCACCGCAAGCAACATGGCTCACTCGTTATCGAGAACCGCGACGCCTCGTGACGGCCGGTATGGCGGAGATCGCCGCCGGCTCCTCTCCTACGTAGTCGGCGGCCTGTCGGTTGGTACGGTCTCCGTCATCGCCAGAGCCATCAGCTAGCGAAGGGCGTCGCTCGTCTCCGAGCCTGAGTTCGTTGATCCCCTTCCACGGCGATGAACAGCAAGACTACAGCCAGCCCGGCGATTCCTGCGCCAGCCAAGAAAGCGCCCAACGGACCGATCCACGACCAGAGGAATCCGAACGCGAGGCTGGCGGGTAGGGCGCCGGCTCCCACCGCCAGCTGGTAGCCGCCCATCGCCCTACCGAGCGGCACCGCGCCGCGCACCCTCGCGATGAGCGCCTTCTCCGGGCCCTCCGATAGCCCGAAGTAGATCCCGTAGACCACGAAGAGCGCCCACGCCTGCCACTCGACCGCCGCCAGGGCGAACCCGGCGTAGACCGCCGCGTAGACGATCCACGCGAGGCCGATCGTGGTGCGCGCACCGATTCGGTCGGCCCAGTCTCCCCCCAGAAAGGACCAGAACGTCTTGCTGACGTGCAACGCGGCCCACAGCAACGGCAGCATCGCCGTCGCGACTCCGAGCTGCCCGGCGCGAAGCAGGAGAAACGCGTCCGTCGAGTTACCCAACGTGAAGACGAAGAAGACGAGAAACGTGCGTCTGAGCGGCGGAGTCAGGGGCGGCGCCGCCGTCGGGCCCGTCGAGCCGGCGGGCGTTGCGACGGGTACTTCGCGCACCGTCCGCCAGAGGAGGACGAGCGTGGCCGCCGCCGGCACGGCGGCGAGGGCGATGATCAACCGCAGATCGTGAGTGACGAAATGCAGCAGCCCAACGGCGACGAGCGGCCCGACGAGCGCGCCTGCATGATCGAGCGCCCGCTGCGTGCCGAAGGCCAGGCCCAGCACCTCCGGTGTCGCCGACTCCGCCAGCAGGGCATCGCGGGGCGCCGAGCGGACGCCCTTCCCCAGTCGGTCCGCCAGCCGCAGCATCAGGACTTGCCAGACGGCTCCGCTCAGCGCGATGAGCGGCCGCGCCAGCGAGGCCAGGCCGTAGCCCAACAGCACGAGTGGCTTTTTGCGGCGCAGCCGGTCGGAGAGGCTCCCCGCCCAGAGTTTGATGAAGGCGTTGACCGATTCGGACGCGCCCTCGATCAGCCCCACCGCCGGCACGCTCGCTCCCAGCACGTTGACGAGGAATGTGGGCAGCAGCGGGTAGATCATCTCGCTGGAGACGTCGTTGCAGAACGAGACGCCGCCCAGACCGAGTACGTTGCGGGGCAGCCTGAGCACCCGGCGGATCACGCCGGACCGGGCATCCGCTGGGTCACTCGCGCTCGTCGCCAACCTGCATCAAGTAGAGGGTGGTGCCGTCGGGATCGTGAAAATAGGCGAGGTTGACGAA
>JASFLD010000332.1:0-5304 GCA_050118275.1 Gemmatimonadales bacterium | reverse complement strand
TGCGGCGTCGTCTTGTCGGCGGCTGGCCCCGATGCAGATTGAGTCGAGTCGAAGCACGGCGCGGACGCGGCCGATCTGCGGAGCGCCGCTAGACGCACCGGTCAGGGAGATCGAGAAGCCGTGACGTATACGGATCCGCTGGACCCGCACGCGCGAGCGCTGCGCGACTATTTCGAGGGGGATACGAGCGCGACCATCGTGCTGCACAGCAATCTGGGGGAGCACGATGAGATACCCGTCGCCGTGTTCTTTCGTGGACCCGACGATTTCTTCTCGTTCGATCGTGCCGCGTTGGATCGCTGTCGGGGCCGGGTCCTCGATGTAGGAGCGGGCACCGGCGTTCACAGTCTCTATCTACAGGAACGCGGCTTCGAGGTGTGCGCCATCGACGTGCTTGCCGAGGCTGTTGATATCATGCGGCGGCGCGGCGTGCGCGATGCCCGACGGTCCGACCTGGCGGAGCTGGACGCGGGGCGCTTCGACACGATCCTGATGATGATGAACGGCACGGGCATACTAGGAACCCTGGAGGGTTTGGATCACTTCTTGGACGACGTGCCGAGGTTGATGACCAGTGGAGCCCAGATACTCGTCGATTCGGGGCCGGCGCGAGTCGTCGGCGCTGCGGACGAGCCAGCCGCGGAGGTCACGCTGGACGACGAGGGAGCATACCCGGGCGAAGCGTGGATCACCCTGGAGTACAAAGGTGAAAGCGGCCCACCGTTCAGGGAACTGTACGTCGATGCGGAGACGCTGACGGAACACGCGGTCGCGAATGGTTTCGATTGCGAGATCGTATTCTGGGACGAGCTGGGGGGCTACGTCGCGCGGCTGACCCGAAGCTGAGCATGGCGCGCCGCGGCGAATCCGGACGGCACGCCCCGAGTCGGACGGCGCACGCTGCCCGGCGGTCCGATGGTCGAGACGCGGACCGCTATCCCTTCAGTCCGGCCAACTGGATGCCCTGCACGAAGTAGCGCTGCGTCAGGAAGAAAAGGATGAGGATGGGTATGACCGCCGTGACGGCGGCCGCCATCTGGAACGGCCAGTTGCTGAAGTAGAGGCCGTGGAAAGCGGCGATCCCCACCTCGACCGGCCGCATCGACATCGAGCGTGTCACGATGAGCGGCCACAGGAAGCTCTTCCATGTCTCGACGAACGAGAACAGCGCCACCGTCGCCAGCGCCGGCTTGGACAGTGGCAGCGCGATCTTCCAGAACACCTGCCACTCGCTAGCCCCATCGATGCGGGCGGCGTCCTCCAGGTCGCGCGGTATCGAAAGGAAATACTGGCGCATGAGGAATATGCCCCAGACGCCGACCAGCTCGGTGACGACGAGTCCGGCGTAGGTATCGACCCAACCGACCGCGTTGACCAGCAAGAAGCGGGGAATGAGCAACACGATGACCGGCACCATCAGGTTGGCGAGGAACAAGATGAACACCCTTTCGCGGCCGGGGAAGCGGAGGCGCGCGAATGCGTAGCCGGCGGTCGAAGCGGTGAACAGGTGACCGAGCACGATGACGGTGGACATGATCGCGGAATTGAGGAAAAAGCGGCCGAACGGGGCTGCGGTGAGAGCGTTGGGGTAGTTGCTCCAGACGGGATCGGCCGGAACCAGTCGCGGCGGAAACTGGTAGACCTCGAACTCGTTCATCAGCGAAGTCGAGAGCATCCAGAGGAACGGAATCAGCATCGTGATACCGAGCCCGACGGCGATGCTGTAGATGAGCGCCGTCCGGTAGTCGCGGCCCTTCGGCGGCGGCAATTCGCTTGCCATGCCCGCTGCCGACGCGCTGGACGCGCCCTCCGCGTCGAACGTGTTGGTCTGTGTCTCGTCCATCAGCTCGGCGTAATCCTCCGTCCCAAGACTCTGAACTGCAACAAGGTGATCAAGAAGATGACCGCGAACAGCACCCAGCTCATCGCCGACGCATAGCCCATCCTCAAGAACTGCCAGGCGTTTTGATAGATGTGGTAGACGATCACATCGGTGGCGTGCAGCGGACCGCCCTCTGTCATGACGTACACGAAAGTGAAGACCTGGAATGAGCCGATGATCGACGTGACGAGCACGAAGAATGTCGTTGGACGAAGCAGCGGCAGGGTGATTTTCCAGAACCGCCGCCAGGCGCCGGCGCCGTCGATGGTCGCGGCCTCGTACAGCTCGTTGGGGATCGCCTGCAGGCCGGCAAGGAAGATGACCATCTGGAATCCGATGTGGATCCAGATCGCCAGAATGATCAGCGCCAGCAGCGCTGTGCCGGGGCTGTTCAACCAGGGGAACGGTCCGAGGCCGACGAGGCCGAGAGCCCAATTGAAGAGACCGAAATTCGGATCGTACATCCACTGCCAGACTATGGAGATGGCGACGAAACTGGTGATGTAGGGCAGGAAGAAGATGGCCCGCAGCACCGCCACGCCCTTGATGCGGCGATTCAGTAGCATCGCCACCGCCAGCGCGCAGGCCATCGATATCGGCACGTACAGCGAGTAGACGGCGGTGTTCTTCGCGGCGTTCCAGAACAAGCTGTCACCCGCGAGTTCGATATAGTGCTGCAAGCCGACGAACGGTTTGGCCGGCTCGAGCAGGTTCCAGCTGTGGAAACTGAGGTACAGCGCGAAGAGGAGCGGAGCCGCCGTGAAGACCAACAGCAACGCCAGCGACGGCGACACGAAACTCCAGGCCGTGATGGCCTCCCGCAAATCCATCTCGTTCGCCGATGCCGACGCGAGGCTCGCGAAGATGAGCACACTGGCGGCGAGCAGGCCATACAGCCCGGCCAGCCAGAAGAGAGTGCCCTTCCGTGAGTCCTCGAACGGAGCACGCAGAAGCACGAGTCGCTCGCCGGCGGTCATGTCGACCACCCGGTAGGCGATCCTGTGTCCGGCGGTCCGTAACCGGCCCGTCGCCCGGCCCAGCACGCGCGGCGCATCGATGGCGATTTCGGAGGTCGCGGCGACGATCGAGGTCCCGCGAGCCAGAGCGACGTCCGTTCCGGCCAACGCGGCGAGATCACCGGTGGAGAGCGACAGCGGATCGTCTAGAGCCAGGACCGTGTTGCCACTCAGCTGCAGGAGGGCATCCGTCGCGCTGGCCGAGATCTGGGCATCTGCCGTGGCCAGCCAGGCAGCGGCGAGGACAGGGGGAAGCAGGGCGCGCGCGAATCCCCAGCCCAATCGGCGAGGCCGTCGGCCACGTCCCGAAGCCAGGCGCCAGACACCGATGACGGTGAGGGCCCCCGCCACGAACATGGCAGCCGCGGGCGGAAAAAGCAGTGCGAGCGGCAGGCGCGCCGCCGTTTCGCGGCGTCGGACGACCGCCGCGCCAACGCTGTCCCAATCGTCGAAGTCCTTGATCGGCGCGGCAGCCACCCTCGAGCCAGCCAGGCGCGCATTGAGCGGTCGGTCATGGCTGGCGAGCGAGTCCCGCAAGGACGTCGGGAGCTCGTAGGGCCAATCACCGCCACTCGGCGGGACCAATGCCCCGCCGTAGTAGACGGCGAGGTCGTAGCCGACCCGGGTGCGGAAGCGTTCGGTGAGCAGGGGATCCGGTTTGAGCACGGCGACGGCCAAACGATCGTGGAGCGGCACATACGCCAGCCAGACCGGTCGTCCTTCGATTCTGACGAAGTCGAGCACCGTTTGCCCGCGCCGCGCCGCCTGGAGCATCGCTTCACTCTGTCCGGCGGCGGCACGCAGGGGGACGGCCATCGAGTCCAGCGGCAGAGTGCCGACGCGCGACGTCCCGACGTAGAGGGAGAGGCGCTCGATGCGCAGTTCGGCCATGCTCTCGGGCAGCCACTCGCGCGCGTCCTCCAGGCGCGCTTGAGAGCGGATCCGTTCTTGCCGCAGGTATTCAACGGCGCGGCCCGCGACGTGGCGATCGAGCATCGGCCGGAGGGCGGCCCGGCTAGCCAGCGCCACGTAGATCCCGCCGATCGCGAAGACGAGAGCCGGCAAGACGACCAGCAGAAGAAAGGCGCGATCAAGGCGGCTCATCGCAGCTCGTCAACTTCCCGCGTCCGACACGGCGAGAATCTCATCGATGCGCCGGGCGATATCGGTGGTGACCTCGTGCACGGGCTCGTGCGAGAAGATTATCCGGTCGAAGACGTCAGGTAACTGCACCTCCACCTTGGCCCAGTCGGCGACGGTCGACCCCCAGGACATACGCCCGTGCTGAGCCGCGAACAGGAAGGCCTCCTCGAGGCCGTACGGATCGGCGGCGGCCATCGCGGCGTGCTCGGCCCGCAGCGATGGGATCGCCAGTCCATACTCGGCGCGCAGGCGTTGCGCTTCCGGCGATGACAGGTGCGCGGCCAACTCCACGGCCAGTTTCTTGTGGCGCGTGTTGTATGGCACGGCCCAGCCCGCGGCGTAGATGACGGTGATGGGATCGCGATCGTCGTAGCGTGGCAGCGGGACGACCTCGACGTTCACCTTCCCGTCGTCGATGTAGCTGCGGATGCGAGGCAGCCACCAATGGCCACTCATCACCATTCCGATGCGTCCGGTGAGGAAGAAGCTGCGTTCCATACCCGACTCGATGCGTTGCACATCGACGCTGGGGACGACCCGATGAACGGTCACGAGATCCGTAAGGAACCGTATCGCGGTCTCGGTTTCGGGGCTGTCCAGGTAGCCACTGGCACGCCGACCGTCGGGGCTCAACACGTCGCCTCCCGCCGCCCAGACCCAAGGCTGCCAGAGGTAGAAGACTCGACGTACCTGGGTGCCGAAAGTGTCGGAGCGGCCATCGTGGTCCAGATCGCGGGTGAGGCGTTTCGCGATCCGCAGAAAGTCATCCCAGGTCCAGTCGTGGTCCGGGAGTGGCACGCCGTACTTCTGGAACAGGTCGACATTCAGGTAGACGACGATGGGATTGAAGTCTTTCGGGAAGGCGTACAGTCCGCCGGGTCGTCGGAAGATTTCCAGGACCTCGCGGTAGTAAGCGCTGGTATCGACGCCGATGCGGTCGAGGTAGGTGGCGACGTTGACCAGCAGCCCGCGGGCGGTGAAGGGCGCCGCGCCGTATGACCCGTTGTCGAGAAGCGCAACGTCGGGCGGTGAGCCCGCGACGATGGAGGTGAGCAGTCGCTCGCGGTAGTTCGCCGTAATCGACTCGTACTCGACCCGCACATTGGGATATCGCTCGCGGAACCCGTCGAGGATGCTCTGCTCGATGCGTCGCTCTTCCGGTCCGGCCCAAGCCATGACGCGGAGCACGGTCTGCTCGCCTCGTCCGCCGCTGCAAGAGAGCGTGATCAGAAAGAGAACGGCGGCTGCCCGTCTCATGGCGCG
>JASFLD010000331.1:0-5306 GCA_050118275.1 Gemmatimonadales bacterium | reverse complement strand
CAGTCGCTGAACGTCGGATACAACCTCATCAGCAACCCGAGCCCGAACAGAATGGCGCTCCGTCGCACCACGTGCTTCATCAAGTCGCGCCGGCGATCACCTCGCCGCAAGCGTTTACCAAACGAGATCGGCATGGCAACGCCGACGATGAAGAGGAAGAACGGAAAGATCAGGTCGGTGGGCGTCCAGCCGTGCCATTCCGCATGACGGAGCGGGGCATATACGTAGCTCCAACTGCCCGGATTGTTCACCAGAATCATCCCGGCGATGGTCGCGCCACGAAAGGCGTCGAGCGACACGAGTCGCCCGGCCGTCCGGTCGCGAGGCACGTCCTGTTCTATCAGAGCGGCCTGCTCTGCATCCGCAGCGCCGTCCGCTCCCCGATTGTCGGAAACCATGGATATGCCTCGTCTAGTTGCAGTAAGTTGCCAACGCGGACATCACTTCGCGCTCGATAGTGTCGCCTGCCGGTCGATTCACAAGCGTACCGTTCACGACCAATGTCGAGGACCCCCCGCCATCGAGGTTGATCGCCTCGAGCGCACCGACCTCGAGCATCAAGGTGGCCAGCTCCTCCAAACTGACACCCCGACTCTCGGGCTGACGTCCGTCCACGACCATCAAGAGAAGCTCGCCGTCGGCATTGACGCCGGCGGCAGTGCGCGGGTGCACCTCCGGAATCGTCGTGCCGAAGAACACCTCGGCGTCCGACGTGAGGTGCAGCCTGCCGTCGGCCACCAGGGCCGGCCCGGCGCCGATGGCGTCGCGGATGACCCACTCGCGGGCGTCGTCGTAATCGAGTGGCGCCGCCGGGTGTCCGGGTCTGTGAGGGGGCGGCCGGTCCCACGCGTAGTTGTGCCCTTCCCTCGATGTCGCGTAGGTGAAGACGATGTCGTCCTCGTCGGTGAAGCCGATCGCCGCTCTAGCGATCTCGAAGCTCAGCGTGTCACGCTTCACGGCACGTGTCGCTGGCTTCCAAGTCTCATAGTCCGAGATCAGTAGACCGACGGCCAGCGCCGGCGTCACATCCATGGTGAAGTAGCCGCCGTTCACGACCACGCAGGCGCCCAGGTCACGCGCGAAGCTCGTCACCGTCTCGCGATTGTCCGTCGTGTCGTCCGAGACCACGATACGGGTCACGATCGCCTGATCCGGTTCGTCAACTGTCACGTACCAGGCACGCAACGGCAACGAGTCGTTCTGACCCGCGTAGACGCGCACCCCCTCCGGCAGGTCTCGATTGAGCGATTCCACTGGCTGCCAGTTCATCGGCAGTCTCGAAACCGTCGCCGTCTCCGGAGCACAGGCGGCAAGCGCCGCCAGTGCGACTAGTACGCCCGCTCGTCGGTACATGGCCGCTCGCTTTCGCTCTAACGCTCCACTACGAATACGGGCTGGATCCAGGCCAGCTCGCCGTTCGAGTCCATCACGCGGGCCCGGACATATTGCGTCGGCCCATCCAACTCATAAACCGCTGCCAGACCTCCCGTTACCTTCAAGACTTTGCCGCCAGTTCCGATGAAAGTGGTCGTGTACTTCCGGTTGCTCCGCTGCTTGATGTCCACCTCGAGCCGCGTCGGCTGTACGATGATGTCCTCAAGTTCGACACCGCTACTCGCATAGAACAGTCCCGCCTCGAGGTTCTCGACGATCTCGGCGGCGTCGAGCGCGCTGGCCCTCACGACGACCCAGCCGCGACCCGGGTTGACGCGGCTGGGGCCGAACTCACCCTGAAAGTGGTGCGCGTCATCCACGGCTATGCCGTAGACGCGCTTCCCGTGGGACAAAAGAATGTCCCAGATTTCCTCCAAGCTCGGCGAATCACCACCACCGAAATTGTTGACCGACGGGTGACCGCTGAAGATCTCGAACAGACGGTACCGCTCGACCTGGCCCAACTCGAGCGCGCCGAACGCCCACTGGAAGTTCGGATGATTAATGTGAGGCACGCCATTCACGTCGCGAACCGCATCGACGTTGTTTTGCAGCGTCTCCACTACGGTAAGTCCGGTCCGCGGCTCGACGACGCCCGGAATGTTCAGTCCGTTGACGTGAACCGGGATCCTCTCGAAGCTCGCTGTCACTTCTTCGCCGGCGATCAGGATGAACGACGTGTCCACGAGTTGGGCGAGTCGGGTCGGGTCGGTGAAGACGTTGTGATCCGACAGTACGAGGAAATCGTACCCGTGATCCTTGTACCAGCTCGCTACGTACTCTGGCGGCGAATCGCCGTCGCTCTCCAACGTGTGCGCGTGGGTGTTGCCCTTGAACCAGCGCATCCCGTCAACCTCCGGTACCTCGAACTGGTAAGTCTGAGCGTTAGCCGACGGTACGAGGCTCGCCACCAGAAAGAGCGTTGCCAGGAATGAACGTGACCCGGCCAGAACAGAATTCGACGACAACATGGCCTTCTAGCTCCCCGAAGTGGTCGTGGCGATCGCGCCACGCGGCGTGAGAATGCGTCCACCCAGGACCCCCGTGTAACTCCCCTCGTCCAGCGTGAGCTGGCCGTTCACCACCAGATACTCGATCCCCCGCGAGTAGCAATGCGGGTTCGTGTAGTTCGAGCACGATTGGATGGTGAACGGGTCGAAGACGACGACATCCGCCGCCAGGCCCTCGCGCAGGTAGCCGCGGTCCTCGATCCCGATGATCTCGGCCGTCAGCCCCGTCGAGCGGTGTATCGCCTCCGCAAGCGTGAGCACACCTTGATCGAAGACGTAGTGCCGAATCAGGTGGGTGAAAGTGCCGTACGATCGCGGATGTGGAACGCCAGCCCCGAAGTACGGGATGGTACCGTCGGTGCCGATCGCCACGAAGGGCCAGCTGAGTATCTCTTCCACGTCCTCGTCTGACATGTGAAAGCGTGTCACCTGGGTGTCCATCAGATCGATCTCGATCGCGGCGTCCACGACGTCCAGGCCCATCACCCGAGCCGCCTGCGCCAGATTGAGCCCCGCGAGACGTGGGTCGGGCGCTTTCTCCACGACGTACAGATCGGGGCCACGCTCGTACACGGCCCGCGCCACGCTCTCATGGATATCCGCCCGCTTCTCCGGGTCCTCCAATGCACGGCGCAATGCCAGCCTTCGATCTCCTCGCAGCATTCCGGAGACGTTCGCGTTCGCCAGGTCGAGGAGCGTCGCTTCCGGCAGTGAAGCCAGAAACTCGGGATCGACCAAACGGCCGAAGAACCCCCCGGCACCACGGATTACGGCGATCAATTCCTCCTTGCTCATGCTCCCCATGGCCGTCGCGACCGCCTCACGCGCCGCCATGAGTTCCTCGTCCGCCTGCAAGACTTCCGCATACACCACTCCAGGTACGATCGAGATGTCGATCCCGTCCGACGACGTCGTCCACGGGTAGACGTCGGCCCAGATCGGCACTCCGTCCTCGCGCGCCTGGGCGATCCGCGCCATGGCAGCTTTCGCTTTGCCGAAGTTCTGCCGGCCCGACGACTTGAAGTGCGTGGCGACCACCGGAACACCTGTCTCGCGACCGATCCGAACCGTCTCCTCGATGCTCTCCATCAGGCGATCGCTCTGATTTCGCAGGTGCGAGATGTAGAAGCCACCGTAAGGTCTCACCTCCGCTGTGAGGGCGATCACCTCCTCGGTGTCACCGAAACGTCCCGGCGTGTAGCTGAGGCCGGTCGAGATACCCCAGGCCCCACCCTCCATCGCCTCGCGGACACGCGCCTTCATTCGCTCCAGCTCCTCGGCGGTCGGCGCGCGATCCTCGTTCAACATTACCTCCTGACGAACAGTCCCGTGGCCAGTCAACAGAATCGAATTCAGTCCCAGACCTCGGGCGGTCCAGTCGTCAATCGTTTGCCGGATGTCACCGCCGATCGGCCAGGCCTGTCGCCCATCCTGGCCGACGACCACAGTGGTGATCCCCTGCGTCAGGTCATTCAGCGCTACGTTCAGGCCGGGGAGCGACAGCGACCAATCGCCATGCGAGTGGATGTCGATGAAGCCCGGCGCCACGTACATCCCCTCCGCGTCGATGACCCGCCGAGCCGTCGCATCGCCCAAGTCTCCTATAGCGCTGATTCGCTCGTCTCGTATCCCCAGGTCCGCAACTCGGTCCGCCGCTCCCGTGCCGTCCAGAAGGCGCCCGCCCCGTATGATCAGGTCGTATTCTTGTCCCAGTCCACGCGCGGGAAGCGCGACGAACGCGGCAAACGTCAGAAGGGCAAGCCGGCGCGTCATGACTACCTCCCAGAGCTGAAATCGCTTTAGGTGAGACGGGCTAATAACTACAAGACGGGCCGGGTGCCAGCAAGCGGAAGCCCCGTACCACGCAGAGCACCGCCGGCGGTTGCGCAGGAATGTGCACCCGCGTCAGTGTCGGGCGACACGACGAATCGGACATTCCGATCCGGTGCAGCGGCTCGAGGCTTGCCCGCCTTCTCGGTCACGCTGACACAGCAGGCCCGCGCTACGGACCGGTCACACGTTGTCGGTGATCCAGCCGTCCATCAGGTTGATGATCCGATTTCCGTAACCAGCCCAAGTGTCGTTGTGCGTGACCTGAATGATGGTCGTGCCCTGGTCATTCAGTTCCTTCAGCAGGTCCATGATCATCTTGCCCTGACTCGTGTGCAGGCTGCCCGTGGGCTCGTCCGCCAGAATCAACTGTGGCTCACCAACGACCGCTCTCGCCACCGCCACCAGCTGTTGCTGTCCGCCCGACAACTGCGTCGGGAAAAGATCCTTCTTGGCGACGATGTTGAAGCGGTCCAAAATGTCGGCCACGATCGACTGGCGCTCAGAACGCTTCACATCGCGGTACGACAATGGAAGATCGAGGTTCTCCGCGACGGTCAAATCGTTCAACAGGTGATACTGTTGGAAAACGAAGCCGACATACTTCTTGCCTAGCGCATTTCGTTGCTTCGTGTTCATCTCGTGGACAGCCTGCCCATCGAGATAGTACTCGCCCGCCCAGCCGCCATCGAGCATCCCGACGATGTTCAGCAGGGTCGTCTTGCCGGCACCCGACGGCCCCATCACCGTCATGAGCTCGCCCTTCTCCACGTCGATGTTGATGTTGCGCAGGACGAAGGTTCGCCCGGCACCGGTGTCGTAGAACTTCTCCACGTGTCGCAGTCTGATCAGCATGGTACCCTTCTCTTCTTATCCGCGATGTCCAAACGCTCCGTTGAGCGATTCCCTTCCAAGCTTTGAGCCTCCATGATCATGCCGTTCCGGTCCAAGAACAAGCGCCGCCGGCCAGATCCGTCATCTCGCTCCTACCCGAGCACAGCTGTCACGCCTCATCACCGGACGCCCCTCGCT
>JASFLD010000330.1:0-5312 GCA_050118275.1 Gemmatimonadales bacterium | reverse complement strand
TACCGGCTACGGGGGAGGCATCTGGTTGGCACTGCGTGGCACCCGCAGCATCGTCTCGGCCGCCTACGCGGAAAGCGACGAGGACAGCGGCCTGTACGTGACTTTGGGATTCCAGTTCTGAGATTCGCGCGAGCGAGGGTACCGATGGGCGTCGTCCGGCGAGCGGCGGGTGTGCTGGCGCTGTGGACGGCCCTCCAATGGGCCGGTTCGTGCGTACCGCTGCTGGCGCAATCACCGGTCGCCTTCGAGTCGCCGTCGGCGGCCCGCTGGGATTCGGGCGACTGGCTGGCCGCGGGAGTCGTGGCGGGCGCCTCTACCGGCTCATACTTGGTGGAGGAGCGCCTACGTTCGCTCCTGCTGAACAACAGAAGCGGGGTGGCCGATGCCATGGAGCGTGTCGGCTGGATGTACGGCTCACCCGTGTTCACGGTGCCGGCGTCGTTGCTCACTCTGGGGATCGGAGCGCTGGCGGAGGACAATGACGTCCGGGACACGGGCTTGATGATGGGTGAGGTGCTGCTCTCTGCGTTACTGGTGCAGCAGCCGGTCCGGATCGCGGTGGGTAGGGCGCGTCCTTTCATGAATGAAGGACATCTGTCATTTCAGCCCTTCACGCTCGGTAATGATTACGCCTCGTTCATTTCGGGTCATGCGTGGAGCGCGTTCGGGATCTCCAACATCGTGGCGCGGCAGATCGACCGACCCTGGGCGCGGGTCGGCTTCTACTCACTCGCCACGATAACGGCGCTCAGCCGTCTCTACTCGGACAGTCACTGGCTGACCGATGTCCTCCTGGGATCGGTGCTCGGATATGTCGTCTCCACCGCCATCTGGAAGGCGGAGCACGATGAAGCGCCCGCGGCGGATCTCTCGCTTCTACCTCCACAGCGGCGCTGGGTAACGATCAGCATCAGCCTTTGAGGGCACGTTTGCGGGGTGAGGCTCGATCGAATCGGCGCGGGCCGGTAGAGTTGCTGATACCCCGGCGATTGTTGCGCGGAAGCCACTGCCGCGGCCAATAAACGCATGGCGGCGTGTACGTCGATCGCGACGCGGTCGGCGGACGAGCCCCGTTTTCGGCCCCTGTTGATGGGCGGCGGTGGGGTGTTGCAGAGGGCGCGGGGGTTGTTGGCACCCGAATTGCTCGCTACTGTATTATGGATCCCAAGGCAAAGGTGTTGCGCGAACACCCGAGCTGACGCGGCCGTCGAGGCCGAGCCGGGGTGGGCGATTATGTCGACTCCGGTGCCTGTCGAAGCCCCAGGCAGAGGAGGTTCAGCGCATGTGGCACGACTACAAGAAACGCGTGGCTCCGCTCTACCAGGACGAGACATACCGCCGCCTGTTCGCGACCGCTTCCGGTCGTCGCCCCCAGCGCAATCGCAAGGCGGACGACGAGGATCAGGATGAACAGAAAGAGCGGTTTGGTTGGTTACCCGCCGGTTTGAGGCGGCGCATCAACCGCTGGAAGGGCGAGCCGAGCGAACCTGTCAACTGACCGTCCTATGGGGGGGCGCTCGAGCGAACGCTGGAACGAGCGGCGCCAGCGACCCCCTTCCTGAGGGCTGGCGGTGCGAATCCGAGTGAACCCTAGCCGCACGACCCGTCCCTCGATCAACCTGAAAATTCCATAGTACACGAGCGGTCGAAACCCGTCGGGTCTGAGCGATTCGAATGCTACCGTGCTCGACGGTCTCGAGATCTTCCAGGACGACACGCTGCTGTATGAGCCCGGCACCCGCTACTCCTGGCGGCGGATTTCTGTCGAGCAGCGAGGATCTGGTGCGTTTCGGGAGGGACCCATTTGAGCGGCGTCTCGACCTCCGATTGAACGCCCGTGCCAGCCGCGAACCGCAGAGGCGTGACATCCACCAACGGCTCCACGTCTATTGTCCGGTGGCGGACCGAAAGTGCGCATTTAGTAAAGATGGCCTCACTACCCAGCCCCAAACTTGGAGAAGAGAATGGCTGAACTGGAGATGCGCACGACTAACGGCGGAAAGACCGCCTTGAGCGAAGGAGATATCGAGCAATTCGTCTCGGCCATTAGTGGCGAGCTGCTGACGCCGGAATCGGCGGACTACGATGAGACGCGCGCAATCTGGAACGGGATGATCGATCGCCGTCCCGGCCTCATCGTCCGTTGCTCGGAAGCCGCCGATGTGGCCCGGGCGGTGAAGTTCGGCCGCGACAACGAGCTACTCGTCTCGGTGCGCGGCGCGGGACACAACATCGCGGGGAACGCGGTGGCGGATGACGCGCTTATGATCGATCTGTCGGCAATGAATGGGGTGAAGGTTGATCCGGCCAACCGCACGGCTCGTGTCCAGCCGGGCGCTACGCTGGGCGATGTCGATGCCGCGACGCAAGCGCACGCCTTGGCGCTGCCGGTCGGCATCAACTCGACCACCGGAATCGCCGGTCTCACTCTTGGTGGCGGTTTCGGCTGGCTGAGCCGCAAGTACGGCCTGACGATCGACAGCCTGATCTCGGCCGATGTTGTCACCCCAGCGGGCCAGACGTTGACGGCCAGTGAAACAGAAAACACTGATCTCTTCTGGGGAATCCGCGGTGGCGGAGGGAACTTCGGTGTGGTGACTTCATTCGAGTTCAAGTTGTACCCGTTCGGTCCCGAGGTGCTTTCCGGCCTCATCGTCCACCCCTTCGCCGACGCGGGCAATGTTCTGCGCGAGTATCGCGACTTCGTCGCCTCGGCGCCGGAAGAGCTGAGTGTGTTCACGGTGCTGCGCAAGGCGCCGCCCCTACCGTTCCTGCCCGAAGAGGTGCATGGCACCGAGGTCCTCGTGATCGCCGCACTCTATGCCGGCGCCCTGGCGGACGGCGAGCGGGCGATGAGAGGGCTGCGCGAGATCGGCAACCCCATAGCGGATGCCATCGCGCCTCACCAGTTCACCGACTTCCAGGCGGCCTTCGATCCGTTGGCGACGCCCGGGTCGCGCAACTACTGGAAGTCTCACAACTTCGCGGAACTGAGCGACGGCGCGATCGACTTGATACTCGAGTACGGGCAGAAGCTGCCAACGGCGCAGTGCGAGATCCTCGTCGCACACCTGGGCGGCGCGGTGCAGCGTGTTCGGTCCGACGCGACGGCATACGCGCAGCGCGATGCCGAGTTCGTGCTCAACCTACACACGCGCTGGGACGATCCGGCGCAGGACGACGAATGCGTGTCGTGGGCCCGCCAGCTCTTCGATCGCTTCAGCGACTTCGCCAGCGGTGGGGTGTACGTCAACTTCATGCCCGAAGAGGAGCGCGACCGGGTGGCGGCCGCCTACGGCGCGAACTACGAGCGTTTGGTCGAGCTGAAGAACAAATACGACCCTGAGAACTTCTTCCGTCTCAATCAGAACATCGCGCCGACTATCGCGGCCTGATCCGCGAGGGGTAAGACGGCTCGGCCCGTCTCTAGCCGGCCGAGCTGTCCGCTCCCCACGCCTGCCGTAGTCTGAGCAGCAGCGCGTTTTCGCTGGGGTCGAAGCGACCGTCGGCGGCAGCGATCTCGAGGAGGTCGCCGAGTGCCTCACCCCGGGCATCGTCGTCGAGCTCATCGGCGACCACGCCGATCGATCGGTAGAGGTGTCCGAGTTCCTGACGCTCTTTGTCTTCAGCGACCGCACCGATGACGGTCATTACGGTCTCACTCAAGTCTTCGGTCTGGTCTTGCGGCGCCCAGCGCTCGAGGTTCCGACAGAAGACCTCCACTTCGTCGTCGCTGATCGAGCCATCACTGAACGCGATGGAGGCGTAGACGTAGGCCAGGTGCTGTATGAGGGTCCAGTCGCTACGCGGCGTCATTTCGGCGTTCTCCTTCTGATTTCAGCAGTATCCAATGGTGCTCCGGCCTGTTTTGTCGGGATGAGAAATATAGACTTTCGGGCGCCGATGACCATTGCTCTCGGGCAGGTGGGAATGACCGGATCTCTGAGATCCGCGTCTCGCACCTCGTCGGCAGCCGGCCTTGCCGGACAGCGGTCGACTGTGTATCATACTACGCTGCAAGGGGTTGTCACCCTCGAGAACCCCAATCGTCCCAATGGCAGTGAACCTCCCCCAGTATCGAGTTTCCTTTATTCTTCGGCGATGTGAGCCCTGCGTTCGACATCGTCTGATCTCAGGAGGCATTCGATGAACAGGCTCGCGCTGTCAACGGTCCTCGTTGTTGTCGGCCTACTCGCTATCGCCTGCGAAGATGAAACTCCCATGCCCGGCGACCTCGAGGTGATGGTGGAGACGACCGGGTCGAGCCTCGATCCGGACGGCTACGCGTTCGTGTTGGATGGCGTCGACCAGTATGCGATGGAGATCAACGATACCACTCTGCTAACGGACTTACCGCCGGGCGGCCACACCGTCGAGTTGGGCGGTCTGGCGCGAAACTGTGAAGTGACCAACAGAAATCCCGTCGATGTCGGTATCTCCGGCGGCGTGACGCATGTGTTCTTCGGTGTGCTGTGTCAGCCGGCGGGCTCCCTGCGCTTGACGGCCAACACCACTGGCAGCTCGATCGACGCGAACGGCTACGGCATCGCCATCGACAGCGAGATCGCCCTGGCCATTCGTGCGAACGAGACGGTGGTCATCCCGGGCCTCCTGACGGGCTCTCACGAAGTCGAGCTCGTTTCGGTCGCCAGCAACTGCAGCGTGGCGGGCGAGAATCCACGGAACGTCAACATCGCGGCCGACGAGATCAGCGTGACGAGTTTCGATGTCAGCTGCGAGCTGGCGCTAGTCGATCATATCGCGTTCACGCGCGATCAGGGTGGGAATCGGGACGTCTTCCTCGTCGACCGCACGGGGTCCCAGCTGACGAACCTGACGAACAATCCCGCCGCGGATTTCGCGGCTGCGGTATCGCCGGACGGCACCCAGATAGCGTTCGTCACCGATCGTGACGGGAATACCGAGATCTACGTGATGAGCTTCGACGGCACCGGCTTGGTCAACTTGACGACGAACGCGGCGGCGGACGATCAGCCGGCATGGTCGGCGGATGGCCAGCGGATCGCCTTCGTCAGCGACAGGGACGGCAACGCCGAGATCTACACGATGGACAGGGACGGCTCGAACGTCAGCCGCGTCACCAACAACGGCGCCTACGACCAATGGCCCAGCTGGTCGCCCGACGGAGAGCGAATCGCGTTCGCCACCGAACGGGACGGCAACTGGGAGATCTACCTGATGGACGCCGATGGGGGCAACAAGATCAACGTCACGAACGATCTGGCCAACGATCGGGCGCCGGATTGGTCGCCCGGCGGTGACCTCATCGCGTTCTCGACGGATCGAGACGG
>JASFLD010000329.1:0-5340 GCA_050118275.1 Gemmatimonadales bacterium | reverse complement strand
CGCATCAAGGTCAAGGACCTGCCGGGTCAACTCACCCGCGTGTTGCAGATCTTCGAGCGCGCTCGGATGAACGTAGCGGAGATCGAGCAACCGCCGATTCTCGGCAAACCGCTCTCACCCGAATACACGGTCTTCGACCTCTGCGTCGAGACGGAGGGCGAACAGCAGATCGCGCGCATCATGGGCCTGCTGGAGGAGGAACGCCAGCAGATGCGTGATGAGGGTCAGGAGCCTTTCGAGGTGCTCGAGCGTTGACGAGCGATGCAGCGGCTGAACGTGGCGCGGCTCTGCCGCCGCGCCCCGAGATCGAGCCGAGGGTCCGGTCTCGCGGCGTGAATGGCCTTGTTGCGAGATCCACGACTCACCTAGGACTGAGCTTTCTGCTTCTGGCTCTGATGCCACTTCAGGTCGATGACTTCACCCGGTCGTACGGTGGCATCGTCAGAGGCAGACTCGACGAGCCGGTGCTGGCCCTCGTGTTCACCGGCGACGAGTTCGGCGACGGTACATCGCACATACGCGAGGTACTCCGGCGACAAGGCATCGAGGGCTCGTTCTTCTTCACCGGGAGATTCTATCGCAATCCCGACTTCGCCGCCGACATTCGGGCCCTCGCCGCCGACGGCCACTACCTCGGCGCTCACTCGGATCAGCATCTGCTCTACTGCAGCTGGGAGAAGCGCGATAGCCTCTTGGTGACGCGAGACGAGTTCGTCAAGGACATCCTCGACAACTACAAAGAGATGGCCCGCTTCGGGGTGGAGCGCGATGACGCCCCCTTCTTCATGCCCGCGTACGAATGGTACAACGACCAGATCAGCGCCTGGACGGACGAGCTGGGCCTCACGCTGGTCAACTACTCACCCGGAACGCGCTCGCACGCCGACTATACCACGCCCGATCTCGAGCATTACGTGTCGAGCAACGCCATCTTGGAGACCATCACGTCCTACGAGGCCCATGATCCCCATGGCCTGAACGGATTCATCTTGCTGTCGCACGTCGGCACGGCGTCGGAGCGGACCGATAAGTTCTATCTCCGACTCGACGAGCTCATCGAGGTCCTGCGGCGGAGAGGTTACAGGTTTCAGCGCATCGACGAGCTGCTGAGCCGGTCCGGGTCATGACCCTTTCCTGTCCGCACGGCTGGCGCACCGTGTCTTGACGTTCGCTCTCCACGCTACTCTTCTCGCAGCGCCATCGCCGGATCGACCTGCGCCGCGCGGTGCGCCGGCAGCCAGGCCGCCAGCAGCGCCACCGCCAGCAGCATCGTCGACACGGCCACGTACGTGACGGGATCGGTTGGCTTCACCGAGTACAGAAGCGCCGTCAGCACCCGACTTACGGCCAACGCGGCCATTAGACCGATGACGATGCCCGCCCCCACCATCACGATCCCCTGGGTCAGCACCGTCCTACCGATCCGGACGGAATCCGCACCGAGAGCTTTGCGCACCGCGATTTCCCGTTTGCGGCGGCTCACCACGTAGGAGACCACTCCATAGACACCGACCGATCCCAGCGCCAGCGCCGTCAGCGCCGCGATGACCAGCATCACCATCGTGAACGCAGTTCGGGCCGTCGCCTGCGAGAGAATCGACTCCATCGTCCTCACGTTCGCCACCGGCAGCTCGTCGTCGATCGCCCAGACGGCGGCGCGTGCCGCACGGCTGAGACTCAACGGCGGCACGTCGGCCCGGATCGTGTAACTCAACCTCCTCGGCGACGGCCCCACCGGTCCGTCGGTGTGCAGCAGCGGGAGATACACAGTGCGGGGGGCCCGACTTTCCGTCAGATCCTGGATCGGCATGTCTTGCACCACCCCCACCACCGTGTACCAATCGGGCTCCTCGGCATACAGATCGTAGTAGAAGCGACGCCCCAGCGCATTCTCACCCGGCCAATACGCCTCGGCCATCGACTCGCTGATGACCGCCGCCCCGGTCCGCCGCTCGCGGTCCCCGCGTTCCAGCATCCGACCCGCCAGCAGCGACGTTTTCAGCGTTTTCAAGTAATCCGCGCTCGCGCGCCGCACCGCCACAACCGGCGGCAGCTCGCCGGCGGTGGGCGACCTCCCCTCGACCGCGACGATGCTCCCCGACCAGCTGCCACACAGCGGCAGGCAGGTTGCCGCTCCCGCGGAAACGACGCCGGGCAGCGATTCTAACCGGTCTAGCAGCTCCGCGTGGAACGCCACCGCCGCCTCGCGGGTGGGATAGTCGTTCTCCGGCAAGCCCACATCGAAGGTCAGCAGATGGTCGGCTCGGAAACCTGGATCGATAGATCGCAGGGCAGCGAAGCTCCGCAGCATCAGCCCGGCACCGCTGAGCAGAATGACCGCCAGCGCCACCTGGGTCGCGACCAGGGCGCGTCGTACTCTGATCCGACGCCGGCCCGCCATGCCTCCGTAGCCGCCCTCGCGCAGCGCGCCCACCAGGTTCGGCCCGCGGCGCCGCAACGGGACCGCGCCGCAGACGAGACTCACCGCCAGGCCCAAGCCAAGTGCCACGGCGAGCGACGGCCCATTCAGCCCAACTTCCTCGATGCGCGGCAAGTTCGCCGGTCCAAGTTCGACAATCAGCGCGACACACGCCCCGGCGACGGCCACGCCGATTCCGCCCGCCGCGGTCGCGAGCAGAAAGCTCTCAGCCAGGTAGTGGCGCGCCATGGCACCGGTGGACGCCCCCAGCGCCATCCGCACGGCCACCTCGGGATCTCGCTCCTCCGCCCGCACGAGCAGCAGGTTCGCCACGTTGACGCATGCTATCAAGAACACGAGCGCCGCCGTTCCCAGTACTAGCCACAGCGCACGCGATGCATCACCGACGATTTGCTCTTTCAGCGGGACCACACGGGCTCGCAGTCGCGCCTCATTCACCGCAGACTCGGCGGTCCGGCCCGGGTACGCGCTCACGAGGCCGGGAATCAGTCGCTGTAGGTCCGCCTCCGCCTCCTGGACACTGACGCCGGGAAGCAGACGCGCCACGGAACGGCGGCTGAAGCCGCCGAAGCGGTTCGGGTCGGGAGCGAACGGGATCCAGAGTTGCGTGTCGCTGGACGGAAACGCGAATCGCGGCGACATCACACCGACCACCTCCACCGACGTCCCATCGAGCGTGATAGCGCGCCCAACGATGCCGGGATCGCTGCCGTAGCGACGCGTCCACAGCCCGTGGGAAAGGATCACGACATGGGTTCTCTCACCCGCCGCATCCGCGTCGACGAAAACCCGGCCAGCGGCAACCGACGTCCCCAACACACGGAAGAGAGATGGCGTGGCCAACGTCGCCTGCACTCGCTCGGGCGGACCATTCCCCGTGAGGTTGGCCTCGACTTCCATAAACAGGCCCAGCTCTTCCAGCGAGCGGTTCTCGCGCCGGTAATGGAGATAGATCCCATCGCTCATTTCCAGCCCGCGCGTCACGTTGAGCCCGAGCGCCCCATGATCCAGCCACACCAGCCGCCGCGCGTCCGGATAGGGCAACGGG
The DNA here is from genome assembly GCA_050118275.1 of Gemmatimonadales bacterium. GTDB lineage: Bacteria > Gemmatimonadota > Gemmatimonadetes > Palauibacterales > KS3-K002 > JASFMO01. Next base: position 1,852 of record JASFLD010000329.1, on the reverse strand, counting down.
TCAATCAGGACGGAGTAGACGACGCTGAATACCGCCACCGTCGCCCCGATCCCCAGCGCCAGTGTCGCGATCGCCGGGCCGCTGAAGCCGCGAGCCCTCCTCAGCCGGCCGGCCGCGCCGCCCAGCTCCCGCACGAATTCTCTCATCGATACCTCCTTGCATGTTGAGACAGGCCAGAGTCCGATGATGGTTGCATGGACAGCCCGAGTCCGAGCGAGCATCGTCGACCCGCGACGGGATGTAGATGCTTGACATGCCGGCTGCTATGCTATATTCTTAGCACCATGCTGAATTTTTAGCACACGCAACACCTTCTTCTTGGGCCGAAAGCGAGGGGTCGAGGATGCCTGAGGTGCCGGATGAGCTCAGTCGCAGAGAACGGCAGATCATGGAGATCGTGTATCAACGCGGCCGGGCAACGGTCGCGGAGGTACTCGAGGGCCTGCCCGACCCGCCCAGCTATTCGGCCGTGCGGGCGCTGCTACGGATCCTGGAGGAGAAGGGGCACCTGAAACACGAGCAAGACGGGCCTCGTTACGTCTATATGCCGACGTTGCCTCATGCCCAGGCACGCGATTCAGCGATGAAGCGCTTGATACGGACGTTTTTCGACGGGTCGCCCGAGAAGGCGGCGGCGGCTTTTCTCGACATGTCCGCCGCGCAGCTATCGGACGATGACCTCGATCGCCTGGCCGAATTGATCGAGCAAGCTCGAAGAGAGGGACGGTAGTCATGACGGAGTTCTTCGAATCTGTCCGGATGCTGACCGGCGGCAATCTGCCCGCCATCCTGTTCGATGCCGCCATCAAAGGCGCGGTCATCCTGATCCTCTCCACCGGGCTCGCCTTCGCGCTGCGACGCGCATCGGCCTCGCTTCGTCACCTGGTTTGGAGTCTTTCCATCACGGCGCTGGTCACGCTGCCTTTCCTAGCGCCGCTGGCTCCACACTGGACGGTCCCCGGCCTGCCGACTCTGGCGGCGCCGATGTCAAGCTCTATCCCCGCACCGAACCCATCACCGGGTCAGGTCGAGTGGCCGGCCCCGAAGGCCCGCCCGTTCGTCGCACCGCCCAAGGAGAAGAACGAACGGAACCCGGGTCCCAAAGCGACGCCAGACTTCTCGTTCGTGCTCCGGTCGGCCGATACGCCCGGCGGGGTTGAATCGGTATCGGCCGAAGCGGCTGGCCCTGTCGCGGGAGAGGCGTCGGCGGAAGGCACGTCGAAGATCGACTTGTCGCGCGAATCGACGTCGACAAAAGCTGAATCCACTGCAATGCGCGGCGACCTGGCTCTTCCCTGGACGGCGTGGCTCATTCTTGTCTGGGCATCGATATCGCTGGTGGTCATGGCCGGTATCGGGCTCGGCGTACTACGAACCTGGCTGATGGGGCGTAGAGCACGCCGGCTGTCGAACGGTGCGCTGGCCCGTCTGGCGGAGGAACTCTCGGCGCGGCTGGGGCTGCGGCGGCGCGTGTCGCTGCTTCAGTGTCGCGGTCGCTGCATGCCGTTGACGTGGGGTGTGTTCAGGCCGAAGATCCTCCTCCCCGCGGATGCTGTCGCCTGGCCCACCGCCCGCCTGCGAGCCGTCCTGCTCCACGAGTTGGCCCACGTCAAACGCTACGACTACCTGACGCAACTGCTCGCACGCTTCGCCTGCGCGCTGCACTGGTTCAACCCGCTGGCCTGGCACGCGGCGAAGAAGTTGCAAGAGGAGCGCGAGCACGCCTGCGACGACCAGGTGCTGCGGGTGGATTCGCTACCGTCCGAGTACGCCGGCCACTTGCTCGACTTGGCGCGCTCGCTCCGGGCCGGGCCGTTGGTCTCGCTGGCGACCGTGGCCATGGCCCGGCCAT
>JASFLD010000328.1:0-5341 GCA_050118275.1 Gemmatimonadales bacterium | reverse complement strand
GTCGAGCTCCTCGAACGGCGATAGCGCCGAGAAATCCTCCAGCGACGGAATCCCAAGCCCGCTCGGCGAATCATCGCACCCCACGATCAGGACCACGACCGTCGCGGCAACGGCTGCAGCGGTACGCACGCGCTCTCCTTACACGATGAAACGGCGGGTCAGATGCAAGCCCCGAGGTCTTCCGACCAAACCTCCGAGGCCTTGACGCTGAGACCGCCGACCCTCGAGACATACAGCCGAAAGCGGTCGGTGCGGACGGGAGCGCAACTCTCCACCAGCCTGAGGACGACGAGCTCGTAGCCATCGGACACGGCCCGGATCGCGCCGGTCTCGACGTCATCGCCGACCCAGTAATAACCGTTCGCCTTAGCGAAGAGTATCGCGTCCGCCTCGCTGTCCAGCGGCGCGAGAAAGCTGGAGAGTCTCTCCGGACTGGCCCAGAGCTCTACCGACGCGCCATCGACCGACGCGACGTATTTGTAGCAGTAGCCGGGCAAACAGTCGATGTCGAAGCCGGCTTGCGGGTGCGCGGCTTCGAATGCCTCGAGCACATCGGGCTCGAGCTCTACCTTGCTCTTCGAGCCGCCCGAGCCCAGGACCTGGTAACCCTGAGCCTCGAACGAAAAGCGCAGCTCCCAGTAGTCGTAGTCGCCGCCCGGCGTGACGCCGGAGTAGTCGAGCTCCTCGAACGCTGGCAGCGCCGAGAAATCCTCCAACGACGAGAACCCGGGCCCACTGGGAGAATCGTCACACCCGGCGATCAGCAGGACGACCGCGGCGCCGATGGCTCCCGCAGTTCGCATCACATCCTCCTCTCTCTCTACCCTATGACGCGCAAGAACTGTGGGTTGTGACGCGGCCGAACAACGCGGCAGCTCACGGTTCCGGGTCGGCAAGGCGCAGCGTGGCGACCTCGTATGCCTCCAACCGCAACCCTTCGCCGAGCGGCTCCAGCGAACGTTCCCACACGTCGCTGCGAAGCGCGACCAACGGGCGCCCGTCCGGCCAGCGGAAGACGACCGAGTCCGGCTCGCTTCCTGGGTTGTATAGTCTCACGATCAAGCCGTCGCCATCCTCGGCGCGCTTCAGCGCGGTCGCTACCGCCCGGTCGGCCTCGATGGCGATGAGTGGTTCGAGGGGGGACGCCTCCGGTTTGACCGGAATCGCGATGAGCGGCTGCCCGATCCCAATGGCGAAACGCTCCACGCGCGATTCATCGAACTCGGCGCGCGGCCGTATCGAATAGCGGAAGTGGTGCACCCCCTCCTGGCCGGCCCGATAGTTCGTCTCCCAGTAGTTGTTCATGACGTAGGAGAAGAGCGTCGCCGATTGGGGAAGGTGGTCCAACCAGCCGGTGACGATGGCGTCCGTGCGGATCTTGCCCACCTGGATGAGCGGTGCGTCGATGCTTGCGACGGTTATGCCGAAACGCGCGCCCTGAATGTCCACCCAGCGCTGCAGGCTGAGGTAGTTCTTCGCGGCGCCGGAAAGCTGGTCCAGTTCGGGCCGATACGAGCCCCACGGCACGTCGACGCGGACCTGCGGATCGTGCAGGTTGAAGGAGAAGCGGTACAGCACGGCCTCCGGATCGTAGGTCAGCGCCTTGTCGATCGAGTCGATGACGTCGATCCGCTCCAGCCCGTCGTAGATCTGGATCTCGCTGCGGATGCCTGCGTCGGCTCCGGGCGCCGCTCGTCTCACCTCGACCGCCCAGAGCAGTGGACCCCGCTCCGTCACCCGCACCTGCGGCCGTCCCGCCGTCACCGCGACGTCGGGATCACGTCCCGGCACATAGACGTACTCGTTCAACCCACCCGCTGCCGCCAGATCCCGGCCCAACTTCGCGCAGAAGACCGAGAACGTGCCGCGCAGAGTATCGACCTCGACTCGATACTCCCGGTTGGCGATCACGTTGCTGCGCCGCTCGGCGCTGCTCGACCCGGCCACGCTGTCGCCTGAGATCACGAAACGCCGCGCGCCGAAGGCGGGCACGCCGTCGGCGCGAAACGCTAGCTCGCCCGTGGCGAGGCGCTGCGAAGGAACGACTCGGCCATCCTCGTCCCGTACCCGATCACCCGCCCGGCTCGCCTGCGGCGACAGAAACACGATGTCGCTGCGCGGCCAGCTGGCGGTGTTGATCACTTCGATCAAGCGCGGCGCCTCCGACCCGTCCCAGCGCTCGGCCACCGCAAGCTTGATCAGCCGGTCGGCCAGCCGGGCGCCCGATCGGGCGAACGCTCGCTTCCGCTCCCACTGGCCGGTCGTGAGCTCGGACCCGGGCTCGCTGACCGAGTTCCACGAGCCCCAGGTGTGCTCGTAGAACAGAAGAACCTGGCGCCATGCCTCGTATACCTCGGCGCGCGGCAGCGTCGCTCCGAGTATCGCGCCTAGGGCTTCGGCCTGGACCAGTAACTCGGCGGCCTGGCGAACGAGCGCGGTCTCGCGCGCCGACGAGGCGGCGCCGTCCTCCCAGTACCCGGTCAGATCGCCCCGGTAGACCGGCAACGTCGCGCCGTAGCGGTCCTCGAACTCGCGAAACGCGCTGGACAAGTCCGAGATGACGAGCCGCGGCGATAGGTACCGCTCGTTCCAGGCCCTGACGGCGTCGGCCAGATCCGGATCGGGCGGTCCGTTGTCGCTTCCGATGTTGTAACGCAGTTGGACCATCTCGTACGGGTAGCCGGACTCCGCCAGCTTGTCCACGTAGTTGAAGACGCTCTCCTCGTCCAGCGCCCTGGTGATCTTCGAGTAGCCGAGCCCGCTATGAAAGGTTGCGTAGCCGGCGCCCGATACCCAGGTGAGCACCCGCTGATTCCCCGACGGCGACTCCCAGTAGAACGGCCGGTCGCCCAGATCGTCCAGGAACAGACCGATGCGGTGACCGAAGTTGGGCCCGATCGACAGATACTTGACGCCGTGCAGGGCGAGCACCGGAACCAGGCCCCATGTGAAGCCGGGGATATCGCTCAGCATGGCCGACTCGATGGGCACGCCGCTCCAGGCGCTCAGCCGCCGCGCCGCCGCGAGACCGTGCAGCAGCCCCTCCGAGGACGTGATGCCGGTGAGCAGGTTGGCAAACATGGCATCGAGGTGGATCCAACCGCGCCGGATTCCTTCGCGCAACCGCTGGCTCTCGTCCGGCCCGTGGCTCTCGAGGTAAGACTCCACGGCCCAAAGTCCCTCGGGGTGCCAGACGAATCGCGCTCCCTCAGGATAGTCGGCGCTGGCGGCGCCGTAGCGCAGAGCGTCTTCTAGATGCTGCCACTGCAGTCTCTCCACCTCGTCCTGAAGATGCGTGTAGCCGATGTCGAGGTGAGTGTGATGAATGAGGTGGACGGTCATCCGGCGGACCGGCCTGACCGTGAAGCTCGCGCTCACTTCTTCCCCGTCGACGATACACGCGAGCTCGACGGTCGTCGGTCGAGTTACCTCAGGCACCGGGATCACGAAGCGGTTGTGTCCCAGCGTTAGGTCGCCATCGATCCGCCCGATCGGGCTGCTCAACCGCAGCCTGCCTTCCCCACCCAGATACAGGATATCGACCCGCAGCCCCTGCTCATTACCCCCTGCCCCGCGCAGCAAGACCGGCGCGTTCCGCAAGGTGACGCGGGGCGCGATCGGTTCCTTGAAGATCATGAACCAGGTCTGTTCGCCGACGCTCTCGCCGGCGACGCGGAGTCGCAGCGGTCGGCCGGCCCGCCACTCGCGGCGCGGCAGGCGTAGGAAGATGAAGCCCATGGCGTCGCCGTACTTGTCGATGAGGACGACCCGGAACTCGGCGCGCACGCCGCGCTCGCCTGTCCAGACCAACGCCTCTCCCGCCGCAGCGCGGGTCGGGTTGTAGAACGCGAGGACGGAATCGTCGTTCACGAACAGGTCGAAGCGGCGCGGCGCCGCGTTGACGTCGATCGCTGCCATGATGACGAAGGTCGCCGTGTCGTCAGCGACGGTCGTCGGAATCGGTTCCGTCTCCCAGACGATGTCGCGCGCCCGGTCGATCGAACGTACCAGCAATGACCGATCGACGTCGGGCAGGGGCGAGTGGTATCGCAGCTCCTCGCCGGCCAGGGTGCGGACGTAGCCCGACACGAACGGCGACGACAGCGGCAGGCGCGTCTGCTGGGGATGCAGCGGCGTAGCGCCCAAGCCGAGAAGAAGTGTGACCGAGCAGAGTCGAAAGATGATCATCGCCGGCACCCGTCGTTGTCTTGCCGAGATCGTTCATGGGCGGTACCCGCCCGCAGGCTGCGTTCGATCAAACGCTCACGTCGCTTCCATAATAGGGCGACCCGGCCCGCGCTGCAGAACCGTGGCGCCCGGCGCGGCCGCGAGCGCGAGTCATTCCAACTATCGCACCGCACCTGCCGTCTAAGCTAACAAAGCTCGATTTCGGCCGCCCCAACCGGAGGAGTTCGTGGCCACCACCATCCAGGACATCCGCTATGGTATCCGGACGCTCACCAAGCGCCCGCTCTTCGCGGCGATCGCTATCGTAACCATCGCGCTGGGCATTGGAGCCAACAGCGCGATCTTCAGCGTCGTCAACGGCGTTTTGCTGGAGCCGCTCCCTTTGAAAGATCCCGATAGGCTGGTGACGGCCAACGTCATCAGCCCGCGCGGCTTCCGGATTTCGCTATCGATTCCCAACTTCCGCGACTGGCGCGAGCGGAGCCGCTCATTCGATGGGTTCGGCGCCAACATGTCGAGGAACGTCACACTCACGGGAATCGACCGGCCGGAGATCATTCGCGTCCGCTGGGTGCTCGGCGACTTCTTCGAGACGCTGGGCGTGGCCCCGGCGCGTGGCCGGATCATACCATCGGACGAGACTTGGGCGGGCGCCGCGCCCGTTGCGGTGGTGACCCATGGGTTCTGGGAGCGACGGCTCGGCTCTGACCCCGACGTCCTCGGTCGCACGATCACGCTCGACAACGAAACGTTCGAGATCATCGGGGTCATGCCGGCGTGGTTCCAGTTCCCCTCCGCCGACACGGAAGTCTTCCTGCCAATGGGCTATATGTCCGACCGTCTGTGCTGGGACAACCGCGGCTGCTCGCAAGGCACGTGGGCCATCGCGCGCTTGCGCGACGATGCGACGATCGAGTCGGCGCAGGCCGATCTCGACCGTATCGCGCGCGAGATCGAGGCCGAGGAGGGCCAGGAAGTAGCCGTCGCGCGCCTCGAGACACTGACCGATGCCTATGTCGGTGATGTACGCACCCCGATTCTCATCCTGATGGGCGCCGTCGGGTTCGTGTTGCTCATCGCCTGTGCCAATGTAGCCAGCCTGCTCCTCTCCCGCGGCGAAAACCGGCGGCGCGAACTGGCCGTCCGACTGGCG
>JASFLD010000327.1:0-5344 GCA_050118275.1 Gemmatimonadales bacterium | reverse complement strand
GGCCTCGCACAGTTGTATCAATTGCGCGGCAGGGTCGGGAGGTCGCACCAGCGCGCCTATTGTTATCTGGTCGTGCCCCCCAACTTGCCACTCGAGACCGAGCAGCGGCTGCATCTGCTGGAGAAACACACCGAGTTGGGAGCCGGCTACAGGCTCGCGCTCCGTGATCTCGAGATGCGCGGCGCCGGCAACCTCCTTGGTCCCGAGCAGTCGGGATTCGCGCAGGCCGTCGGTTTCGACACCTATTTGCGACTGCTCGAGGATACCGTGGCCGCCTTGCGCAGGGGTGCGGACCGCCCCGTCGCGCGGCCCCAGGTTCCGGACGTCTCGATTTCCGGAGCGACGTATCTTCCCGACAGCTTCATCCCGGACGAGGGGCAGAAGCTCGAGGTTTACCGCCGTCTCTCCCGGGTCGCCGATCTCGACGAAGTGGAGCGCTTGACGTTGGAGTTACGTGACCGTTTCGGCGTTCTACCGACCGAGGTAGAGCGCCTGATCGCCGGCGCCCGGATACGGATCCTCGGCAGCCACCTCGGTGTTGAACGCATATTGGCAACGGGCAACAGCGCCCGGGTCAGCTTCCGGGCGGGTGTGGTCCCTCGACTGACAGCGCTGCGAGAGTCGATGGCTGGTCATGCCGTGGAAGTCACCGTGCGACGGCTGCAGCCGCTGTCGCTTGTTTTCCGGCTCGATGAATCGCAGGATATCACCCACATCCTGCCGGAGGCTTTGAAGCGAATTCTCGAGGAGCAGAACGAACTCATAGCGACGGGATAAGATGAACGATTACTCGAAGTCAGTGGTGCTCGCGTGTGTCATCGCGATGGGCTTGGGCGGCTGTTCCGCCGCCCGCGAAGGGATGGAGGCACACCAGGATGCAGTGGCGCGGGTCGATGGACATTCCCTGAGCGTGGAGCACGCCGCCCAGCTGCTCTCCGTCGCCGACGAGGAGCTCGCGCCCAACAACCCGCTCATCGTCGATCCCTTCTCCGATCTCTGGATCGGCTACACCATCCTCGCCACCGAGTTGGCGAGTCCCGACACTTTCTCCAACATCGACGTGACACCCATCATCCAGCACACGCTCGACCAAGAACTGGTCTGGCAGCTCCGCGACTCAGAGATCCTCGCACAGGTCGCACCTTCCGACGCCGAGCTGCGCCAAGCGTACGACCGCGAGCAGCCATACACCAGGGTCGAGGTCCAGCAAATCCTCATCGACGTCCCCACCAGCGGCAGCAGCGAGGAGGTCGACAGCCTGCGACGCTTCGCCGAAGACTTGCGCGAGCGCGCCGCTGCCGGTGAGGACTTCGCGGAGCTGGCACGTCGTTATTCCACCGACTCGACGACGGCCGCGAACGGCGGCGCGGTCGGCTGGATATCACGTGGCCGCTTTTACCCTGAGGTGGAGGACGTAGTCCTGCACATGCAACCGGGTGACATCAGTGAAACCGTTCGCTCGCGTCGCGGGTACCACATACTAAAGGTCATCGACCGCGATGCTCTCGAGTTCGAAGAGGTCGAGCAAGAGTTCCGACGGAACTATATTGCCGAACGCTTGCCCGGACTCGAAAAGGCCTATATCGACTCGCTCGAGCAGGCCGCTCGGGTGGAATTCACTCCCAATGCGGTGCGGTTGGTGCGGCAGTTGGCTTTCGCGCCACGACTCGAGCGCCTCCCGGCCGCACAGGCGAGCGCCGTTCTCGCGCGCTTCCGCGGCGGTGAGCTGACTCTAGGCGAGTGGGCAGCTTTTGTGATCAGAGGCTCGTCGGATGGTCGCCGGGCCTTTACGCAGGACAGCGTGAAAGTGGCCGAATATCTGATGGGATTGGTTCGGAACAAGTTACTGGTCAAGGCCGCGAACGACCTGAATTACTCGGTACCGCAAGCAACGGTGGATAGTCTGACGGACGCGGCACGGCGCGACCTGTTCACCGCCGCCGCCACCGTCGGCCTGCGGAGGGATCCCCTCGTGAGCGGCGAATGGACCGTCCCACAAGCCGTCGACGCGGCGCTCGAGTTGCTGCTCGCACGCCGCCTGAGCCCGGCTTCGCTGGAGAAGGTGGAACTGGCTCTCAGACAGGGCCACGCGATCCAGTTCTACCCGGATCGCTCGCGCGCCGTCATCGCACGGCTCACGGCCATTCGGCAGTCGGCCGGCGGCGCCGGAGAGGCAGGGTCAGAGTAGGAGCCTATGTACCACAATTTCAGAACTCGCTGGATACTTGGCGCTGCGATCGGCGTAACCGCTCTGAGCTGGTCGGGAGGCCGTGATGCTCTCGCGCAAGACCCGTCGACGCTCGTCGACCGGGTCGTCGCCATCGTCGGTGACACCGCCGTGTTGCAAAGCGACTTGCAGGAGTACATCCTGCGCCTGCAGATCCAGCAAGGCATTCGGATTCCGCAGGACCCGAGACAACTCGAGAACTTCTTGCGCCAGGTACTCGACCAAAAGATCAACGAGATGCTCTTCGTCATTCACGCCGAGCGCGAGGGCATCACGGTCACCGAGGCGGAACTCAACGAGGTGGTCGATGAGAGGATCGCCCGGGCGCGCAGCCAGTTCTCGAGCGAACAGGAGTTCCAGCAAGCTCTCGCCGCCGAGGGGGTTACCGCACCCGAGTACCGCATCCGCATCACGGAGCAGACGCGGGCCGAGCTGCTCACGAACCGTTACCTCCAGATGCAAGTCTCTCGGCTGCAGCCGGTCCCGGTCAGCGAGGAAGAAATCCGCCAGACGTTCGAGGCACAGAAACAGGCGCTGGGTAACCGGCCCGCCACCATCAGTCTGAAACAGGTCGTCATAACTCCTCAACCTTCCGCCGACGCTCGTCTGCTGGCAGAGGAGGAAGCGGCTCAAGCCCTATCGCGCGCCCGGTCGGGCGAGGACTTCGGGCGCCTGGCGCGCGAGTACTCCGACGACCCGGGCACACGCGATCGTGGTGGCGAGCTGGGTTGGGTCGGAGAGGGCGAGTTGGTCCCCGAATTCGAGAGTGCGCTGTTCGCCATGGATGTGGGCGACGTGAGCGATATCGTCGAGACTCCCTTTGGCTTCCACATAATTCAACTCGAGCGCATCCGCGGAGACGAGCGCCTCGCACGCCACATCCTCATCCGCCCCGACATGACCGATCAGGACACGAGCGCGGCGCACGAACTGGCGGACCAGGTCGCAGCCGCCCTGAGAGCCGGAGCCGATATCGACTCGCTGATCGCGCTCTACGGCGATCCTACCGAGCGTCCCAGTCTCACCGATTTCCCGCAGGACAGACTGCCGCCCGAGTACCAGCAGTCGCTCACCGGGGCCCAACCGGGCGACGTACTGGGACCGTTCCAGATGTCGATGCCCGGCATCGCCAGCAAGTGGGTCGTGGCGAAGCTGATCGACCGCGACAGCGGCGGCGAATGGACTCTCGACGACGCCCGCGAGAGCATCCGCACTCAGATACAGCAGGAGCGCATGCTCCAGCGGGTGGTCGACGACCTGCGCAAGTCGACCTACATCGAAAAGCGCTTTGAAGGACTCTTCCCGACCGGCTGACGAGATACCGATGGCCGGGCTCGGACGACGGCCGCGGCTCGCGATCACGCTGGGCGACCCGCGTGGCATCGGCCCGGAGATCACGGCCAAGGCGCTGCGCGAACCGGCGCCTATCGATGCCGAGGTCCTCGTAATCGGACCGGAGATGCCGGACTCGCTCGGTCTCGATGTCTACTCGATTGGCCGCTGGTCACTCGAAGCGGGAGCCGCCGCGGCCGGCCGACTGTCCGTCGCCGCAATCGAGCACGCCGTCGCACTCGCCCTCGACGGAGACGTTGATGCCATCGTCACCGCCCCGATCAACAAGGCCGCCATCGCCGCGGCCGGTTACCGGTGGCCCGGTCACACCGAGATGCTGCGCGACCTCGTCGGCGCGCCGGAGACCGCGCTCTGTCTGGCAGCCGAGACGACACGGCTGGGAGGAGCGTTACGAGTCGTGCTGGTGACCGGGCACATGGCGTTGCGCCAGGTCCCCGCGGCCTACACCGCCGATCGCCTCCGGGTGATCGCCCGGCTGACGCACGACGGGCTCCGGTGGCTCTGGGGTCTAAATCGACCACGTATCGCCGTCTGCGCGTTCAATCCCCACGCCTCGGACGACGGTCTCTTCGGCGACGAGGAGGACCGCGTTTGCGCTCCCGTCATCGAGCAGCTGCGTCGGGCGGGCATGGAGATATCCGGTCCTCACCCGGCCGACACCGTCTTCGTTCGTGCCCTGGGCGGCGCGGCGGATGCCGTTCTGGCTCCTTACCACGACGTCGGGATGGTCGCGATCAAGACGGCCGCCTTCGGACGCGCCGTAAATGTGACTCTGGGACTGCCGTTCCCACGTACTTCGCCCGACCACGGTACCGCTTTCGACATCGCAGGAACGGGACGGGCTGATTCATCGTCGATGCGCGGCGCGCTGGAGGCGGCCGTGAACTTCGCCCGTCACGCTTTGACGCGGCGTCCGAGCACAGATAGATTGGCGGACGGATGAAGCTGATCACCCCTGCATCCTTCAGCTCCGCCCACGGGAATCGAGTCCCGTGATAAGACTCATCAACGTATACAAGGAATACCCCCGCTCGGGGCTCGCCTTGAAGGACGTTTCATTCCATCTGGCGAAGGGGGAATTCGCGTTCCTTACCGGGCCGTCCGGCGCGGGGAAAAGCACGATCCTCCGCCTGATCCACATGGCGGAGGAGCCGACGGAGGGAGAGGTGCGGGTCTCCGGTTTCTCGTCGAAGCGGATCCGGCGCCGTGAAATCCCGAAGCTGCGACGACGCGTCGGCATGATGTTCCAAGATTTTCGCCTGCTGCGCGATAGGACGGCATCGGACAATCTCGCCTTCGCCCTCGAAGTCACGGGAGCGCGGCCGGCAGAGATCAAGAGCAAAGTCCAGCGCCTGCTGGCTCAGGTCGGTCTTGCGGCCCGGGCGGGAGCTTACCCCACCGAGCTGTCTGGTGGCGAACAGCAACGCATCGCCCTGGCTCGCGCGTTGATCCACGACCCGGTCGTACTATTGGCCGACGAACCGATGGGGAACCTCGACGAACGCGCCGCCCGTGGGATCTTCGACTTGGCGCGCGACATCAACGCCGCCGGCACGGCTGTCTTGATGGCGACCCACGATATGGATCTGGTGCGACGATACGCTCAGTATCGCGTCATTGAACTATCCGAGGGCGCCGTGGTCTTCGACTCGGCAGAGCAAAATGGCGAGTCATAGCGCGAGGGAAGTGCTCGCGGCGGTTCGCCGGGCGCCGATTCTGGCCATCCTCTCGGCCACGAGCATTGGACTCAGCTTGTTCGTCCTG
>JASFLD010000326.1:0-5347 GCA_050118275.1 Gemmatimonadales bacterium | reverse complement strand
CCGTGTCCCATTGCTCCTCGGACATCTTCCAGATCACGCCGTCCCAGTTGATCCCGGCGTTGCAGACCAGGATGTCCAGACTTCCGAATTCCGCGATGACCGTTTGCACCGTCTTCTGCGCGTCATCGTAACTGGCAACGTCCGCCTTTATCGCCAGGCCCTTGCGGCCCATCTCCTCGATCTTGCGCACGATCTCTTTGGCTTCTGTGTCGTGGCGACGGTAGTTGATGGCCACGTTGCAGCCTTCACGCGCCAACGTCAGCGCGATGGCCGAACCGATGCCAAGGCTGCCGCCCGTGACGATGGCGTTCTTGCCTGCGAGTTCCAGGTCCATAGCTTGCGCTCCCAGCCGCTAGCGAGTATCCAGTGCCGATCTCAGTCTTCCTGTTGATACTGCGGCGAGATCGCTCGTATTAGCTCGTCGTCCCAGGGGTGTCCTTCCGCCAGTAACTGCCGCAATTTGATGAAATCGACTTCGCGCTTGCCCTTCGGTCCCTCGTTGAAGGCCCGGAAACCCGCTTTGGCCTCGGTCATCATGTTCAGCGCCAACCACTCGCGGTTGGTCACGTTGGTGTTGTCCCAGTGCCACTGCTTGTGCTTGCGCAAACCGTTCACGGTCTTGGAGACACAGTCCGGCATCAGCATCAAGACCCTTGTGCACAGTGCTTCCACCGCCTCGTCCAGCCTACTCAGGTCGGTCTCGGCCTTCGCCAGGACCTCTTTCGCTGCGTCCCTCTCGCTGCCGCTCTTGAAGTCGCCGTAGACGATTTTCCCGAACTCGTCGACGAATCGGTCGGTGATCACCATCGGGTTGGCAATCCACTCGCCATCCACCTTCAGGACCGGGACTATCTCGCTCAACAAGCCGATGAAGTAGGCCTTGTGGGCGCTCCACGTCTCGCAGAGAATCCCGCTCTCCATCGCGCGCGAGAAGCCGACGTAGAGCGGCAGGAAATCCGTTGATCCGCCGTCAGGGGCCGAGCCGTGCTTCGGACCCGCCTGACCAAAACGGGCCGTGTCCGCCGCGAGACTGAAATCGCAGGCCATACCGATCTCTTGGCCGCCCGCGATGCGCATTCCGTTTACGCGATTGATGACCGGCTTGTCACACCTGAGGATCGAATCGATCATGTCGTTGAACAAGCGCATGTACTGCTTGTACTCTTGTGGATTCCCGGCGTAGTACTCGGCGTACTCCTTCGTGTTGCCGCCAGTGCAGAACGCTTTGTCACCTACCGCCGTAAACACCACGCAGACAACACTGCGATCCATGCTCGCCTGGCGGCATCGGTGGTGTAGCTGTTGAACTGCTTGGGGTTGTTGAGCCAGATCCAGGCGTTGTGCAGGCCTTCCACGGGCTGGCCCGCTGGATCGAGTGCCGGTCGAAGCTCGTACAGTATTTCCTTGAATTCGACGTCTGGAACGAGAGTGTGACTATTCAACATGGCGCGCTCCTCCCTGACTACGCCCAGTCTGGAACCAGAATGGCGCGTTTATCGATCTCGTGGTCGGCCACCCGCTGAACAACGGCCGGCGCCTGACTCATCGGATAGGTCTCAATGAACGGCTTCAGAGTTATCTTCCCATCGGTCACCAGCCTCAACGCCTCGGGATAGAGCTCCGGTTTGCAGCCCCAGGTCCCCTGAACGGTGGCGTCGAATGCCATCAGGTTGCTCAGCCGGTACTCGCGCTTGGCCAGTGTAAAACCGACCACCATCAGCGTGGACGCGTAGGTCAAGAGGCCGAAAGCGGTCTCCTGGCCGCCCGGGTTGCCGGAGCACTCGAAGATCTTCCAGCTGTGCGCCGGGCAGCCCCACTCCTTCGCCTGGGCGCCGATACTCTTCTTGAGCGACTTGAAGTCCATCTCCGCCGAGTTGACCGTCATCTCGGCACCGTACTCAGCCACGGCGTCCAGCTTCTTCTGATCGACATCTATGGCGACGACGTGCGCACCGAATGCGGACGCGATCTGCACGCAGTAGGTCCCGACGCCGCCCACTCCGACGACGATCGCCAGATCACCTTCCTGGAGGCCGGATCGAACGATGGCCTGGTATGGCGTGGTCACCGCGTCGGCAATCACCGACAGCTCGGGAAGCTCATAGCCGGCTCGATCCTCGACAACACAAAGGCCGCGACCCGGCACCAAGACGTACTCCGCGAAGCCCCCGTCGATGTCGTTGCCCGGCATCATCTGAGCGCGGCAGATGTTGCCCCGGCCCTCCTGACACAGCGCGCACGCCCCGCACGGGATGACCGCAGGGACGATGGCTTCGCGATTCATTAGGTGCTGGAAATCGGAACCGGACGCGATCACCACGCCACTGACTTCGTGGCCGAGCGTCAGCGGTGGCGGCTTCTTCGTCGGGACGCCGTCCTTCCAGAAGCCGATGTCCGTGTGGCACACGCCGCAGCCGGCCACCTTCACCACGACCTGGTCGTGACCCGGGTCGGGCTGGGGGACATCTTTCACTTCCAAGGGCGCGTCCGCCGCGACAAACTGGATGGCCTTCATGGTTCACTCCCCCGGGCTTGTTGGAATTCTCGAACGGGAACGGGGCTCGCACGAGATATCTCCAGCGCTACTCGAATCACATTATGGACACATCAGCCCACCGACGAGGTAATCGGCGAATTGAGCGCCCAGCTCGGGCGCGTGGACTGTACCTTCCGGTCGATACCACCTGGCGATCCAGTTGATCGCACCGAGAATGGCGAAGACCGCCAGCTTGGGATCTACCTCTCTGAACTCACCTTCCTCGATCCCCTGAACGATGAACTCGCGGAGCCTCCGCTCGTAGCGATCGCGGGCAGCGACGATCTCGGCCCGCCGCTCGGCAGAGAGCGCCGGAACCTCGAAGGCGAGGGGCGACCCCTCGAGCGTTTCCGTCATGACTCTGACGTGCTCGCGTATCAGATAGGCGAGCCGTTCGCTCGCCTTTTCGCAGCACGAGCCGGCTTCCTTGATCAACCGCTCGATCTCCGCCAGCGACTCGCGGTGGCACTCGTAGAGGATCGACTCTTTGTCGGGGAAATAGTGATACAAAGCTGTCTTCCTTACGCCCAATCGCTCCGCGATGTCGTCGAGGGTGGTCGTGTGGTAACCGTTCTCGCGAAAGGCGATAAGCGCCGCATGCAGGATCTCCGCCCGGCGTCGGGCACGCTTTTCGGCCACGTGTGGTGAGGAAGTCGTTGGCGCACTGCTGTCTTGCATTCGACGGACCCCGAGGAGAGTGATTTGAACAGTCGTTCAAAATTTTAACGTATGGTATGTGGCTGTCAAGCCGCACGTAGCGACGCTTCCAGCGCCGCCTCTACGGCAGTTGCCACAGGCGGTTACGGGCGCCGGTTGTCCTCGAAGAGACCCTGCGGTTCAAGGTTGGACGCCGCCACGCCGGGAAGCGAAGCAGCCGGATCTCGGCCACCTGAAGCTGTATTATCCCCCTTGCTGCGCCGGGGAGATCCGCTTGAGCAACAGCCGTTGAATGAGGCTGGTATGACCGCTCGTTGGCTAGGGTTTCCCGACCACTCAGCCGCCGGCGCTCAGGAAGGAGAACGGAGGCCGACCGTGGGCAGGACGCGCTCGGCGTTGCTAACAAGCTCGAAGTAGCTTCCCGCCTCGAAGTTGAACCGGCGTCCGATCAGGTTCGTCGGAAATGCCGCCAGCAGAACGTTCATCTCCCGCACGTTCCCGTTGAAAAACCGACGTGCGGCGGCGATGCGGTCTTCGGTGTTGGCTAGTTCCTTCTGCAGTGCCAGGAACTGGACGTCCGCCTTCAACTCCGGGTAGCCTTCGGCTACGGCGAACAGCTGCTTGAGCCGGATGTGTAGCGCTGATTCTTCGTGGGCATTGTCCCGTCCGACCCGCAGCCTGACGCCCGGTGGATCGTAATCCGACTTTCTCAATCAGCCTTCGGTTCGACTGGATTTTGCCAGGACTCGGGCTCCGAGCCGATCACTGAATCGCTGCCTCCGGGCAGAGCTTCTGTGACTTGAGCAGCCAGCGTGTCAGTCAGCCTGCGAAAACGGCTCTCGAGTTGAGCGGCCAATCGCCGCCAAACCGTTCGGGCGCCGAGATAGCAGGTGCCCCATAACCCGAGGATGACACCGGCCTCGAGAAGAACCGGGGCTTGCAGCTCCTTGCCGGCGATCACCGACAGGATCGCGGCGATGATGCCCGCTCCCACGTACGACAAGCTGGCTGCGTTGCCGGAGCGAGCCGTTATCCGGATCGCCGTCCGTCCTTCTCGCGGCGTAATCTCGACGTGCGTCGTCGTTCCGAGTGGGTCGAGGTCTCGCCATTCGAGAGAGTCGAGAACGTGCGCGACTTCGCCCTCTCGACCCGTCAGCTGACGAATGACACGGACGAGTGATCCCAACTCGCCGTCCGGCAACTCACCCGCGACCGATCGTTGGAAGTGGAACAGGGTTGGAGCGCCTACTAGAGAACTGGCACGATTCGAGCGCTCAGCTTCCAGCGCTCGGGCCGCCTGCAGGATCAGATCTGGGTCGATCCCGGCTTGCGCGGCGATCTCCTGAATCTCGCCGAGCGAGTGGTCTTCGCCACTCGCTTCGCGCTTCTCGAGCTCGGATGCGAGCTTGATGATGAGTGCCATCTCGCGGTCGTCGTAGCGGCGCCTGAGTTCCGAGCGTTCGTCCATGCAACGTATGGTAGCTCGGCCTCGGATTCCCATCAACCAGGCGCTGGCGAGTCTCGAGCGATCGCACCGCGTGTCGGAGTGCGCTGACTCCTGTTGAGTCCCGGCGGCCTAAAGCCTGCCAGAGCTGGTCAAGGGTTTACCGGACGTTGCGGAAGAAGGCGACGACCGGAAACCCTTCGAGTGCGACGCCGATGCGAATGGGTTTCCAGTCCGCCGGGTCTCATTCCGAACGCAATGCTACCATCGCATCCACACGCGTGGCTCGCCGAGCAGGGACGTAACAGGCGAACAGCGCCGCCAGCATGACCAGCAGGGCGATGGAGGCGAAGGTGAACGGATCGGTGGGTTGGACGCCGACCAGCAGGCTGGAGAGCACGCGCGTGACGCCGAAGGCGCCCGCCAGACCAAACACGATCCCAGCCAGCGTCAGCGACATGCCGCGACCTACGACGGAACGGACGATGTCGCGCCCTTCGGCGCCCAGCGCGACGCGGATGCCGATTTCGCGCGTCCGCTGTGCGACTGTGTAGGAGATTACTCCGTAGATCCCTACGGTCGCGAGGAGGAGAGCCACCGACGCAAAGACCCCGATCAGGAACATGTTGAAGCGCGGCCGCACGAGCTGCCGGCCGATCAGTTCCTCCATCGTCCGGAAGGTCGAGACGTCCATGTCCGGGTCGAGCGCC